>JBHAFN010000026.1:0-3783 GCA_041856105.1 Bacillota bacterium | reverse complement strand
TAATGTTGCATCTTTAGTAGATGGAATCATTCCTCTTTTCAGCACTTCATCGCTAAATCCCACTCCGCACCTGAATTCTGAGTATTTAGGTTTTTTTGCGACAAAACTTCCTCTTCCTTTCTCTTTGTAAATAACACCTTCCATTACAAGTTCATCAAGTGCTTTTCGGACGGTCATTCTTGAAGCGCCATGTTGACTGCATAAATTTGTTTCCGAATCAATTAATTGTCCTTCCGAATAAATGCGATTTGCAATTTTATTTAATATCGCTTTTTTTATTTCTTCTTTTTTGGTTTTCATATTTTCCCCATTTCTCTCATATTAATCATGCCTATAAAAGTATAGCACTATAAATTAATTATATACAAGAAGTATATATATGTTGTAAACAGTATAGACAAGATGTATATACATGTGATATATTTGAATAAACGATACGGAGAACTTCTATGAATAATAAAGTGCTTGAAAATATTAAGAAAAAAATAATTGTGTCATGTCAAGGCTATGATCCAAACACATTTCATACTGCCGATGATATGCTTGCTATGGCTAATGCGGCTTATTTAGGTGGTTGTGTCGGATTTAGGCTTAACTCGCCTGAGTATATAAAATTGGTTAAAAGTAAATTTCCTGATCATTATATTATCGGCATTTGGAAAAAAGAAAGTGAGGGTAGTGATGTATATATTACTCCGGATGTTGAATCGGCATTAGAACTGAAAAAAGCCGGCGCCGATATAGTTGCAGTAGATGCTACTTTGAGAAAGAACTATTTGGGCGAGTATGGTTGGCAGACGATTAAAAAAATAAAGGGAATCGATAAATCCATACTGATAATGGCGGATTGTTCCACATTTGAAGAAGCAAAATTAGCTGCTGATGCCGGAGCTGATATAGTTTCTACTACGATGAGCGGGTATACGAAATATACTTGTGACAGAGATGATACTCCCGATTATGATATGTTAAGAATGTGTAGAGATAATCTAAATAAATTTATTATTTGCGAGGGGAAAATATGGACAAGGGAGGATGCATTAAAATGCTTTGAAAATGGTGCTGATGCGATAGTGATTGGAACTGCTATAACCAATCCTAAATTAATTACAAAAAGATTTATTGATTATTTAAAGGAGAATGGCATATGGGAATAGTTATAAGCAGAATTGATGACAGACTGATTCATGGACAGGTTGCAACAAGTTGGATTCGGAGATTAAACATTGAGGTTGTGGTTGTTGTTGACGATGATATTGCAAGTAATGCCGTACAAATTTCAATATTAAAGGTGTCTGCTCCTGCTGAAGTAAAAGTATATGCTTTAAGCACGGACAAATTTATTGAAAAATATAAAAAAGGTATTTTAGATAACTATAAGGTTATGTTGGTTTTTGAAAACGTTTATGCACCGCTTAAGCTGGTGAAAAACAATATTCCGATTCATTCTTTAAATTTAGGTGGCATAAGATATAAAGATGGTAGAAAACAATTTGCAAAATCGATTTCATTAAATGAAGATGAAGTGAGTATTATAAAGGAATTACTTGCTTTAGGTGTAGAAATTGAACATAGACAACTTTCAACCGATACAAAAGTTGACGTTAAAACAATAATAGGAGGATAAGTAATGTTATTACAAGCTATATTATTAAGTATTTTAGCCAGCATTTTATCTATAGAATGGATGAACGGTCATTTTGGATTTTCAAGACCGTTAATTACCGGCTTACTTACCGGATTGGTTCTGGGGGATATGCGACAAGGAATAATAATCGGGGCAACACTTCAATTAATTTTTATGGGTATAACCGGGGTTGGGGCAGCTGTTCCGCCGGATCAAACAATCGGGACATTAATTGCAACCGCATTTGCGATACTCAGCAATCAAGGGGCAGAAATTGCTTTAACACTTGCCATTCCTGTTGCCGTAGCGGCACAGGCATTAGATATTTTCGGAAGAACATTTACTACTTTATTAATTCATATGGCTGATAAATACGCTGCTGATGAAGAGTATACCAAATTGGAATTAACTCATTATGCAGGTATATTAGTACATTTTGCCAGAGGGTTTATAATTGTATTTCCGGCGATTTACTTTGGGGTGGATGCAGTACAAAACATTATCGGAATAATTCCATCCGCAGTTTTAAGAGGTTTGGAAGTGTCCGGCGGAATGTTGCCTGCTGTTGGATTCGGAATATTATTAACTATGCTAAATATTCCATATTTGATGCCGTTTTATTTCATCGGTTTTGCATTAGCAACATTTGGAGGTTTTTCTACTATGGGTGTAACAATTTTAGCTGTAAGTATTGCAATAATTATGGATTACAATAAAAGAACAAAGGCTAATGTGTCAAGTTCAGGCTCGCTAGATGAATTGGATGCATTAATGGAAGAATAGGAGAGTCTTTATGAAATCAAATTTAATAACTAAAAAAGATCTAAATAGAGTTTTCTTACGTGGAATCGGAATGCAATTTTCTTGGAATTATGAACGTATGCAAGCACTGGGTTATTGTTGGACAATTTTACCGGTTTTAAAAAAGATTTACAAAGATAATCCGAATGAGTTAAAAAAATCGGTAATTCGTAATCTTGAATTTTTCAATACTCATCCGTATATGGCAATGCCGATAATGGGTACATCTTTAGCAATGGAAGAGATTGTATCAAAAGGCGGAGAAGTTGATGGTAACGCAATAAGTTCAATAAAAGTGGCGATGATGGGACCGTTTGCCGGAATAGGTGATTCATTTTTCTGGTTTACTTTATTTCCGGTATGTGTCGGTATTGGCGTTTCCTTATCTACCGGCGGTTCAATTTTTGGTTCTATTGCTTTCCTGATTTTATTTAATGTCTTTAATTTGGGAACCAGATACTATGGCTTAATGTATGGTTATAAATTTGGTAATTCATTTATTGAAAAAATGTCCGGTGGATCCATAATGCAAAGACTTAGTGAAGGCACAACAATTATCGGTCTTATGGTTTTAGGAGTAATGACAGCAACTATGGTTAATATTCCGTTAGATTTTGTTGTGGGTGAAGGTGAACAAGCTATGACTCTAAAAACAATATTTGATGGAGTTATGCCTAATCTTATGCCTTTACTGTTAACTTTAGGTGTTTATAAAGCAACTAAAAAAGGTGTTTCGGCAACTACAATCCTTTATACGGTTATCGGAATAGCAATTTTAGGATCGATAATAGGATTATTTTAGATGTTAAAAGTTATTTTATCCAGTCATGGTCCAATGGGGAGTGCAATGCTTGAATCGGCAAAAATGATTTACGGTATTACTGATAATGTTGTTTCCGTGTGTCTGAATATTGAAGATGAAGTGATTTCTTTTAAAAACAAATTGGAAAATGAAATTCAGGATAGTGAAAATGTTTTATTATTAACAGATATTATCGGTGGAACTCCATTTAAACTGGGGATGGTTCTTAAAGATCGGTATCCTAATTTAAAAGTAGTTTCAGGAATGAATTTAGCGATGTTGATAGAGACATTGATATTACAAGAAACTTTATCATTTGATGAATTGATCAAAAAAATAGTTGATACCGGAAAAGAGAGTATAAAAGAATCTTTTATTGAATTAGAAGTTGATGATATAGAATTGTTGTGAGGTATGGATGCTTAAAATAGGTTTTGGACAAGAGAAGATAACCCCTTCTCTTCCTGTGTTTTTATCAGGGTATGCAAAGAGTAGAATTTGTAACAGTATAAATGACGATATTTTTGTAAAGGTTATCATTATTGATTTTAAT
>JBHAFN010000025.1:0-7835 GCA_041856105.1 Bacillota bacterium | reverse complement strand
TTAATGAAATTAAAAGTCTGGAACATTTAGAACGTTATATTGTTAATAATGTTTTAAAGGATATAAATAATGCGAATAATTTTTTTGCCTTATTTAAAAAGCAATCCGAAATATATTCACCCGTAAAACTTCGTCAATATATTTTGATTAATACATTAGGTGATGTACTCAATGCCAATATTTTTAAGATAATAGTGTTAAAAAAGCCGTCCAAACTTTTTGATAATCCTATTTCAATGATAATAATAAGTAATACGGCTGATACAAGTATTGAAAATATATCTAAATTAAACGGATGGATAGCAGAATTAATTCATTCTAAAAATTTGGTGTTTTCGATGAATCATAATTTAGACTATGAGATGTTAATAAACATTATAGAAAGTAATACTCATTTATAGTTATAAAAACATTTAATTTGATTATATTTATGTGCTTTAGAAAAAAGAATTTTTTGAATTAGAGTTTAAACATTTATTTTCTATACTTTAACTGTAAGCGATTGCAAGATGTGGCTTATTAATTGTATCGCGGATAATATGACGGCCGTTTATTATTTGTGGGATAGAAAGGTGGGAAATATGTTTACTGCAATACAAGTCTTACTTATAGTTTTATGGTTCACATTTTACTTAGGATTTACTACATTAACAGGATTGGCACTGACTGCCGGAGGAGTTGTTTTAAACGGTATTGTAACCGGCGCTATAATGGGTGATTATGCAACCGGTTTTTACTTGGGCGGTACATATGAATTAATGAATATCGGATTAAATCCTTTGGGCGGATCTACGGTTCCTAATTATAACATGGGTGTGGTTGTCGGAGTGGCATTCGGAGCTGCTTCCAATATTGAAACGGGAATGGCTGTTGGAATTGTTGTAGCTACATTAGCTTCAACTTTAGATGTTTTAGCAAAAATGAGTGGGTCTTTATTTTTACATAAAGCGCAAGAAAGTTTAAAAAGAGAAAATATTGATTCAGCTAAAAGGTGGTTATGGATTGGTGTTTGGCCGAAGATTTTATTAAATTCAACTATTCCTCTTTTAATATTATTTGTGTTTGGAGCACCAATTGTTGAAGCGATAAATAATATAATACCTTCTTGGTTGTTACTCGGATTTAAAAATGCCGGCAATATGCTTCCGGCGATTGGGTTTGCGATTTTACTTCGTTCAATGAATATTAAAGGCAATTTCCAGTATGTAATAATCGGTTTTGTATTATTTGCCTATTTGGGAATAGGAGCACTTGGTTCAGCGTTGCTTGGAATTGCTTTAGCTATGATTTCGTTTTATAACAACCAGAAAATAGCAAGTATTCAGCAATTATCAGGGGGTATAGACGATGAGTAAATTAAATAAAAAAGATATACAAAATGCAATGCTTAGAAGTATGTGTTATCAATGGCTATCATTTAATTATGAAACAATGCAATCTTGTGGATTTACATGGTATATAGCGCCTTCATTAGAAAAAATTTATAATGGCGATAAAAAGATTGTATCCAATAAACTAAATCAATATCTCTCTGCATTTTACAATACCGAAAATACCATGGGACAAATCATTCATGGGGCAACATTGGCATTAGAGGAATCCGGAGGAGAAACAATTACTGAAATTGCCGTTCCGTTAAGAACGGGACTTATGGGGCCGTTTGCCGGGCTTGGAGATTCGATTTTTAAAGTAAGTTCTAAGGTAATATTCGGATCTTTGGCCGGTTATATGGCACTGGAAAATTCTATTATCGGATTAATCCTATGTATAATTCTCTGTATATTTACAAACGGATTTGTACGTTATTGGTTCTTCATGGGCGGATATAGACAAGGTGTTGAATTTATTACAACTAAAAAAGATATAATTCAAGGATTAACTTCAGCCGTAACAATAATGGGTCTTGTCGTTGTAGGGACAATGATTCCGTCAACCATAAAAATTTCCATACCTTATGTGTTTACATATGGAGAAGCCTCACAATCTATTCAAGAAATTTTAGACAAAATTTTTCCGTATCTATTACCGGCATTGACAACATTTTTGATTTATAAAGGATTAGGCAATAAAAAAATGACAACCGTGCGCATGGTATGGTTAATAATTACAATAAGTATTGTATTAACGTTTTTTAAAATTTTATAGGAGGGTACGATGGGTGTTTGTGCTATAAGAATTGATGAAAGATTAATTCATGGGCAGGTGGCTACATTATGGCAGGGGATTTGGAATTGTAACAGAATAATGGTTATTGATGAAAAATCGGCAAATGATCCGATTCTAAAATCTGTTTTAAGAATTGCCTGTCCGAGCAATGTAAAACTTAGTGTTATTGATGCCGATAAAGCCGCAGAAAATTTAAAAAGCGGAAAATACGGGAATGAAAAAATAACCATTGTTACAAAAAATCCCGGTAATATTGTCAGTTTAATCAATAACGGATTTATTCCGAATATAGAGATAACGGTTGGGAATATGTCAAGCGGAAACGAAAAAAAGCGAATAAATAAAAATATATGTGTAACAGATGAAGACATTAAAAATTTTAAAATATTAAGCGATAACGGGTTAAAGATTGTTCAACAACTCGTACCTTCTGAACCGGCTTCTGATTTTATGATTATGCTTTCATCTGTAAAATAATCATTGTTGGAGGACGGGTGAAATGATATTCCCGTCCTCATTTTAAGTAATAATATCTAAGCGGAAAGAAAGAGGAAAACATGAAAGGAATTATATTAATTAGTCATGGTAACATGGCAAAGGGATTAAAAGATACGGCAAAATTTATTATGGGAGATTCATTAGAACAAATTGATTATTGTTGTTTAAAGCACGGAGAATCTCCGGAAAGTTTTAAGAATAGATTAGAAAAAATTATTAAAAAAAATGATAGTGGCGACGGAGTAATAATAATGGCGGATTTATTTGCCGGTACACCCTGTAATCAAACCGTTCCGCTTTTAAATGAAAAAGTTGAATTAATTGCCGGAGCAGGATTTCCGTTGTTGTTAGAATTGCTTACAGCACGCATGGGTGAAAAGAAATTACAAATTGATGAATTGGTTGAAATCAGTAAAGTTAATATTATAAATGTAAAAAAAGCAATATCTTCAATAGTAACAGGTGAGGATGATGAATAGTTTTTCTAAAACGAGAACGATAAACCGTGAAATCATCTAAAACGTATCAAAATGTCGGATTAGACTTAACTGATGGAAATATATTAGAAAAACTGATTATTTTTGCATTGCCAATAATATTAACAAATTTAGTTCAACAATTATATTCAATTACAGACATTGCGATTATAGGTAAATATGTAGGAAGTGTAGGCTCCGTTGCGGTATCGACGGGTGGAGAGATATCTGACTTAATGACTCCTGTCGCGATGGGCTTTTCGACAGCCGGTCAAATATATATTGCCCAATTATTTGGTGCAAAAATGATGGAAAGAGTTAAAGAATCAATAGGTACATTATTAACGATGATGTTATTGTTATCATTAATATGCACTTTTGGATCAATTGTATTTTGCGAATCGATTCTTAATATGCTTAACTGTCCTTTAGAAGCAATACATCAGGCTAAGCTGTATATGATTATTACTTCAATGGGGTTTCCGTTTATTTTCGGTTACAATGCTGTTGTAGGTATATTAAGAGGAATGGGAGAATCAAAAAGACCCTTATTTTTTGTTTGCATTGCCGCATGTATAAATGTGTTTATGGATATATTGTTAGTTGTAATAATACCTCTCTCCGCAGCAGGAACTGCGATTGCGACGGTTTTATCACAGGCGGGTGCATTTTTTTCATCATTTTATTTTATGTATAAGCATAAAGAAAAATTTGATTTTAGCATAAATATAAAATATTTCAGAATAAATGCCCATATAGCATCGTTATTAATAAAATTGGCTGTGCCACAAGTTTTTAGAAGTATGTTTGTAAGATTTTCAATGATGTGGGTAAATTCAAATATTAATTCGTATGGTTTAATTGTTTCTGCGACAAACAGTATAGGTACAAAGATTCAAAAATTCTTAGAAGTATTTGTACAAGGAATTGATACTGCCGCCGCCGCAATGGTCGGGCAAAACTTAGGTGCCAAAAAATTTGAAAGAGCAAAGCAAACAATTATTACTACATTAATTTGTTGTTTAATTTTAGCTTTTGGATGTTGTTTTTTCTCGCTTGTATTTCCTCAAAAAATATATGGGTTATTGACAAATGATCCGAATGTAATTGTGCTCGGCAAACAATATTTACAAATATTATGTATACATTTTATTGTTTCGGCAATTACCTCAACATTTCAGGCTATGGTTACCGGCTCCGGCTTTGTATCGCTCGGTTTTGTTTTAGGAATATTAGACGGCATAATTTGCAGAATAGGATTTTCTTTATTTTTTTACCATATTATGAATTTGGATTTTTATTCTTTTTGGTGGGGAACATCCTTTGCAAGAGTTTTAACGGGGATGGTTTGTATTGCGTATTTTATAAGCGGTAAGTGGAAAGAAAGAAAATTATTGAGTGAACAATAAAAGGTGTATATCGGTTTTTGTTTGTTTTATAAACCTTAAAATATCCTTATATACCGATAAACTATGCTTTTTAAATACCTTAAGAATCCAAAATATGCTAGAATATAGGCAAATAAAGGGAAAATACCATGTCATCTATAGCCTATGTTACGGATAACAAGATTATTGAATTTCATCGCCTTAATGGAAACAATTCCATTAATTTTTGGCGTTGTTCAAATCAAAAATTTAGCGATTTCAAAGTAGGAGATTTATTGTTTTTTCTCACAAAAGAAAGAGCCAAACAAAAAGAAAAAGCCGTTGTCGGTTATGGAAGATGTAAAGATATAAGTAAACTTGGCATTAAACAAACATGGGATAAGTACAAACAACTTAACGGATTTAACACTTTAAAAGAATTTAAAGCATACCTCAAGAAAAATATTGAAGAAAAAGTTCATTATTTGAGTTGTATATATCTGGAAGATGTAGTATTCTTTCAAAATGAAATTTATTTAAGCGACTTTAATTTTTATATCGACAGTCAATTAGCCGGATACACTTATTTAGACAAAAACGAAGACATTACTTCTAAAATATTGGAAAAAGGCATAGTGGATCTTTGGAGTGTGGCAACCGGCTTAACTGATGAATCCGTGATTGAGAATTCCCGAGTTGTTCATGAATTAAATACTATTATTGATAAAATCGGCAGTTTAAAGCTTAATAAAATTTCTAATAGGTTTGTAAAAAGTCTTTATGACGATTTAAGCAAAGACAAACGATTAAGAGAAGATAGCTTTGAATATTATCGTTTTGAAAACGACACGCTTATTATTACCCTGCCTTATGTTTATAACAACAAAAACCGGTTGGAAAAACTTAAAGAACTTTTAGGACATATAAGTTTGATAAAATACTATTTAAATATGGAAAAGATAGATGTAAAATTTAGAATTGTATCTTCACTTGAAACAGATGAAGATATAAATAAAATATTGAAGGAAATAAATAAATGAATAATTATGATGTAATAGTTGTCGGAGGAGGTCATGCGGGAATTGAGGCTTCCTTAATTTGTGCAAGAAACAATTTAAAAACCGCTTTAATAAGCTTGTCCATTGAAAATATCGGTAAAATGCCGTGTAATCCTTCTATCGGCGGACCTGCCAAAGGAATTGTTGTAAGAGAGATAGATGCTTTAGGCGGACAAATGGGGATTAGTGCCGATAAAACCGCCATCCAATTTAAAATATTAAATACGAATAAAGGTCCCGGAGTAAGGGCGTTAAGAGTACAATCCGACAAGCTTGCCTATGCGAAATATATGCAGGAAACGGTTTTAAATCAAGATAATTTAACCGTGATTGAAGATATGGTTTTAGGTTTAAAACTGGAAGGAAAAAAAGTTGTCGGAGTAAAGCTAAAAGAAAAGGATTTATTTTCTAAGATAGTTATACTCACTACCGGTACATATATGGCGGCAGTAAATATGATTTCTTCGGAGGTGGTAAGCGGCGGACCGGATTTGGAGCCCACCACCAACGAACTGTCAAAATCTTTAAGAGAAGCCGGCTTAAGCTTGTTCAGATTGAAGACAGGAACCCCTCCCAGAGTTTTAACTTCCACAATCGATTTTTCTAAAACCGAATATCAACCGGGAAGCGATGAGTTTGTGTGTTTCAGCAACACCACTAAGGAAATATTGCCCTTTGATAAACAGGTGCCATGTTATCTAACCTATACAAACGATGAAACGCATCGTACTATTATGGATAATTTAAATAAAAGCAGTATGTATTCCGGAGTTGTAAAGGGTGTCGGCCCGAGATATTGCCCGTCCATTGAAGATAAACTGGTCAGATTCAGCGATAAACCGCGGCATCAATTGTTTCTTGAACCGGAATCTTTGGATTTAGATACAACATATATTCAAGGCTTTTCTTCATCCCTGCCCAGAGATGTTCAGGAAAAGATGTTAAAGACATTGCCGGGGCTTGAAAATGCCGTAATCAGTAAATATGCATATGCGATTGAATATGATGCGATTGATCCCTTACAAATGAAGCCGTCTTTAGAAAACAAGCTGATTGAAAATTTATTTACCGCCGGGCAAATAAACGGAACCAGCGGATATGAAGAAGCGGCAGGGCAAGGGTTAATGGCAGGGATTAATGCCATTATGAAGCTTAGAGGGGAAAAAGAGTTTATCCTTAATCGTGATGAAGCATACATCGGAGTAATGATTGATGATTTAGTTACCAAAGGAACCAAAGAACCTTATCGTTTATTAACATCCAGAGCGGAATTCAGGTTGTTGCTAAGGCATGATAATGCCGATCAAAGGCTTACTCAAAAAGCCTATGATTTAAAATTGATTAAGGAAGATGTCTATCTTGAGTATATAAAAAAGATGGAGAAGATTAATAATTATAAGGAAAAACTCAAAAACAGCATGTTTTCCGTAAACAGTACGGTTAATAAGCTGTTGGAGGAATTGGGCTATGAAAAACTTGGCGACGGGGTCAGCGGATATGATTTGATCAAAAGACCGTTAATTACATGTGAAAAACTCAATGCATATTTGGATTTTACGATTGAACCTGAAATCGGCAAACAAATAGACATAGAAGTTAAATATGACGGTTATATCGTTAAAGCCAGAAAAGAAGCTAATAAGCTTTTGGAAATGGATAAAGTAAGATTGCCTGAGGATATTGATTATGAATTGATTGATAATTTATCTTTGGAGGGAAGACAGAAGCTGAGTAAGATTAGACCCGTAACCATAGGACAGGCTTCAAGAATATCGGGGGTAAATCCGGCTGATATTGCGATACTGGCAATGTATCTTAAAAGCAGGAAATAAAATATTTTGATAAACGGCACTATTCTTATGATAAGCATAGTGTCGTTTTTATAATTATTTTTGTATATAAAGTTATCATATCAAGTATAATATTTATAGAAAGCGGAGGTACAATAATGAAATATACAAAACTTGGCAATACAGATATTAATGTTTCAAAGATTTGTTTGGGATGTATGAGTTTTGGCGATCCGGCAAGTAAAATGCACAGTTGGACATTGAATCCGGAAGAAACTCAAAATATTGTTAAACATGCTTTAGATCTTGGTATTAATTTTTTTGATACGGCAAATGTTTATTCGGCAGGGACAAGTGAAGAATATTTGGCTAACGCATTTAAAAATTTGGGAGTTAAAAGAGAAGATGTGGTTATTGCGACAAAGGTATTCTTTAATGAAGGAGGCTTATCCAAAGAGGCTATTTTAAGAGAAGTGGAGG
>JBHAFN010000024.1:0-4634 GCA_041856105.1 Bacillota bacterium | reverse complement strand
TTACAACCAAAACAACCGCTGATGATTTAAAAGATCCTAAAGCCTTCCAAGTTGAAGAAACATGGTATAACGTTTTGGAAATTTCCAGTCCCGATTATATTTATTATGATTCTAAAATCGATTTCAGAAACTACGGCTATGTAATCAAAAGCAACAACGAAGCCGATAAAACCGTGTTTGATCGCAGTAAATATAATGAATTGGTTTTTACGGTAGGAGAGGTAATCGAAGGTGCATATTATATTCTTCCCGTTTCATATTATAAAGGCTATGTAATCGACGTTTATGAGGATGAAAGCTATTTAAAAACGATTATTCCTTATCCGGATAAAGAAACCGGACTGATTCGATTTGACGTGGACGCTTATAATGGAGGAAAGCTGTTAAAGTTTGTATGCAGTTATAAAAACACCAAGTCGCAAAAACTCGGTGTAAATATTTCCGTTGTTTCAACGGTTGTATTTGTTTTATATGTCTTATTATTAAAATCTGAAATAGATAAACGGATTATAGCTGCTGTTAATCAAAAAGATCATACAAATTCCCAATACCGCAAATAAATATAAATCATATATATAACCTACGGCATTTAATTTTGCCAAAAGGTTTTTTATTATTGGGGTACAGCCGATAATTCCCATAATAAAATAAGGCCAAAGGTATAAAATACCGATATTATTCAGTTGATTTAAAGAGATGGTACCGTTATAGATGAACATCTCGCATAAATAGCTGAAAGTATGACTTAAATCGGCAGTGTTGAAGATTACCCAACCGACTAAAATGGCAAGGAGGGTTAAAAGGCGATGAAGGACAGGCAATTTGGCTAAAATTTTATTTAAAACATATTTTTCCATAATAAGCAATAAACCGTAATACAAACCCCAAAGAATGAAGTTGAAACTTGCGCCGTGCCATAAACCGGTAAGCGACCAGACAACGGTTAAATTAAAGATACTGCGCATTATAGATACTCTGGAGCCTCCCAAAGGGATGTAAACATAATCTTTAAACCAAGAACTTAAGGAAATATGCCATCTTCTCCAGAAATCGGTAACGGTTTTGGCGATATAAGGATAATTAAAGTTTTCCAAGAATTGAAAACCGAACATATGTCCAAGTCCTATGGCCATATCGCTGTAGCCGCTGAAGTCAAAATATATTTGTAAAGCATAGGCTATTATTCCGATCCAAGCAAGCGGAGTGTTAAGTTCTGCCAACTCAAAGAAAATTTTATCGGCGATAATAGCCATATTATTGGCGATAATGACTTTTTTACCCAGTCCGATAATAAATCTTCTCAAACCGTCCGCAAATCCTTTAATCGTTTCTTTGCGGTTAATCAATTCATCCTCAATAGTTTCATATCGGACAATGGGACCGGCAATAAGCTGCGGAAACATCGATACATATGTACCTAAATATAAAATGTTTTTTTGGGCTTTGACGGTTTTGCGATAAACGTCGATAATATAAGACATGATTTGAAAGGTATAAAACGATATTCCGATCGGTAAAACGATATGTAAAGGAAAATTCTTTAACATTAAGACATCTTTTACAAAGAAATTAAAGTATTTAAAGAAAAATAACATTCCGATATTAAAAATTAAAGCTATGTAGAAACAAACTTTCTTCCCTTTTTCAATTTGCAAGGCCATAAAATAATTGACCGTTATCGCCAGAAGCATTAGAAGAATGGTTTTAGGTTCACCCCATGCATAAAAATATAAACTGACGATTAATAAGATAATATTACGATAATTACGATTATCATAAATATAATACAAAAGTAAAGTTATCGGCAAAAAGGCAAGTAAAAAAGTAAGACTGCTGAATAACATTATTTACCTCCATAAGGGAGAATGCTGTTTTGTTCAAATCTATCTCCATAAGCGTCTTTATAGTAATAATTTTCCATAGTATACATAAATAAAACCACATCAATATCATTTTCTTCGATGAAAGTGTCATAGTCAAATAAATAGCCGTCCATAATTACCGTATTATAAGGAGTAACTCTAAAGGTTTTATTATAATGGGAGGCAATTAGATCCAAGACGGAATTGCTGAAAGAATCTCCGACGATTAAAATATTCTTTAAATCTTCCCGATTTGTATCAAGTTCCATAATCGGGTTATAAATCAAATAGGCATCGTTATAATAATACGGATATTGCTCATCGCTTTTAAAATCTTTAAATTCATGACGATAGGTGTAATCATCAGCCGGTTTTTGGTTAACATATACCTTATAGTCTGCCGTATCATACATATATACGCAAAACTCATCGGGAGCGGTAATTCGTCCGCTGCGATTGGCAAACGTACCGTAAAACGTATTTCCTACATGACAATCGATGGAAGTAGGTTTTAAAGGAGTATCTTCCGGTTTGATAAAATTAATTATTTCATTGTAGAAAATATCCGATCCGATATGGTTAGGGTGATGATCGGACATATAGAACATTTCTTTATACTGATCTAAGGTATTCAAGGCAAACTTTTTAAACGGAACCTTAATATTTTCTTTAAAGATTTCCCATAATGCCGGAGCGCCGGCAACGATATTATTTTCTTCATTAAAAATACTTGTTTCATGAATTTGAGTAGGACTGTAAACATATACCTGCACATCGGGATGCCTTTCTTGTAAGGCGTTAATTTCCAAGGCTCTGATTTTCAATCTTTCTCTGTTTTCTTCAGTGTCTTCAATGATGATATTTATCAGACGATCACTATTTCCTAATCTTAAAATAGGTCCTGTTGAAGTGTCGATTTTGACTAAAGTTAATTCGCTGATGTTGGAAAGTAATAAACTTCTGGAAAAGTTGTCCAACTTGTTTTTAATATTTACAATCAAATTTCTTTTGGGAAATTGATCGGTATAGGCGTTTTCTATCTGATTTTGAAAAGTACCGTCAAAAAAAGAGGTCAATTCCAAATATTTAAAGGTGGATAAATATCTGTTTTCTTCATTGGAAATTAAAATCGGATTTTTTATAACTATGTATACGGATACTGATGATAAACTTAAAACGGTCAGTATTATAAATAAATAATCTCTTAAGTTTTTTTTCATATTGCTTTCCTTTATCATTACTATTTTATCAAATTATCCATAAATTAATACTAAATAATTACTTTTGCGAATTTTTTTAATTCTTTAAGATATATGATCAAACCGATTTAAGCTGTTGAAAGATTATTCTTGAATGCCCTAGAATTATTTAGCGGTTTTTAGTATCATTAATTATAGGTTTGGAGGATATTTATGTCTAAAATAGCGGTATTGATTCCTTGTTATAACGAAGCTCTTACTATTGAAAAAGTGGTAAAAGATTTTAGAAGAGAATTACCTATGGCAAGTATTTACGTATATGATAACAATTCCATTGACGATACGTATAGGATTGCTCAAAATGCGGGAGCGATTGTCAGAAAGGAACCTCTGCAAGGAAAAGGGAATGTCGTTAAATCGATGTTTAGAGATATTGATGCGGATTGTTATGTTTTGGTGGATGGTGATGACACATATCCTGCCGAAGCGGCAAATGATTTGGTAAATTCAGTATTAAATGAAGGAATTGATATGTGTATCGGCGATCGTTTATCCAATGGTACATACGCCGCTGAAAATAAAAGAGGCTTTCATAATTTCGGGAATAATTTGGTTAAGGGATTAATTAACGGATTATTTAAAAATAATATTAATGACATTATGACCGGTTATCGGGCATACAGTAAAAAATATGTTAAGTGTATGCCTATAATGTCGGACGGGTTTCAGATAGAAACGGAAATGACCATTTTTTCTTTGGTATACGGTATGAAAGTTAAACAGATTCCTATTATTTATCGGGATCGCCCGCTTGGAAGTGAGAGTAAATTAAATACTTTCAAAGACGGTTTTAAGGTTTTGGTTACTTTATTTGATTTATTTAAAAATTATCGTCCGTTTTTATTTTTCAGTATAATTTCTGCGGTGTTTTTTATAACCGGTTTAATTATCGGTATTCCGGTGATTTTAGAATTTAGCATTACTCATTTTGTAAGTAAAGTGCCTTCGGCAATTCTTGCGTCATCGTTGTGTATCATTGCCATGTTTATGTTTACGACAGGGATTATTTTGGATGCGATTAAAAATCAAACCCGCTTTATGTTTGAATGGAAGGTAAATGAATTTTATCAAAACGAAAAGAAAAGATGAAAAAATTAATTTATAAAAATCGTTATTTATTAACCGCAATCCTATGTTTATGCATAGGATTTTTACCCGTTATCATTAATAATAAATCCGTTTTAATCTTTAACGGGGATGACTTTCATCAAATATATCAATTTTATTTAGGTGGAGTAAGAAAATTGGCTTTTAATAATTTCAGTCTATATGATTTCAGTATCGGCTTTGGAACGAATGCTTTCGCAATGGCTTATTACTTGTTCAGTCCGTTTTTTTTAATGGTTTATTTTCTTGGGGAAAACTTAATTCAGTATGCTTTTTTGTATATGAATATCATTAAAATAGCGATGCTTTTTTATTTCACCATGCAGTGGAGTAAAGAAGTGTTTAAACATCAAACAAGCGTGATCATCGGGGCATTTACCGTTTCTTTCAGCGGATGGGTATTTTC
>JBHAFN010000023.1:0-12083 GCA_041856105.1 Bacillota bacterium | reverse complement strand
TTTCAAAATTGACAATATTTAAATCATATCCGGTAATAACCAAAGCCAATTTATGCCCTTCCTTTACGGTATAAATATTCGGTTGTAAATATACCGTATATTCATTAAACTCATTAACAGTTGGAGTTATGGATTCTTCGGCGGTTGATGAATCAAAAGCGGATGCCGGATTACATAAATCAATCCAACCGCTTTCAATCACCTTAAAATTTACTTCATTGGTCGCATATTGTTTAAGATCAAGCTTATCAACACCCCCACCAATCCAAACTCCTTTTTCTTTAACTGTGGTTTTATTGACATATGTTTTGTTTTCATCAACGTTAAATGCCCCAAACGGTTTATCAGAGATATCCACGAGCATTACATTAACAGCCAAATTATCATTTCCTTCACCGTTTGCTAAAGCGGCTTTAAAATTAACGGCGATTGTACCCTTAATGGTAATGTCTTTGTCCACTTCCGCTATATAAGTAGCGTTTGCAATTGAAGAAGCTTTACTCATCTCTTCATCACGATTTTCAGCCGTTAAACCAACCGCATCATACTCCGTGTATATCGTTTCCAATTTATTTTCATAGGCAGTAATCATTTCCAAGCTGTTTTCGGTCGCATAGCTGTCGTATTCTTCCCACAAATCGGCATCATAGTTACTTTGAGCCAAAACTTCAGGCATGTTTTCAATACCGTTATCGACATCATACAAATAATGAGAAAACCACTTGTTAACCATATCTTCATAAAATTCACCGTTAACAGGCACAGCATAGCCTCCGGCATAATAGGCAGGCGTAATATGCGCCCCCTGATGAATTAATAATTTGACCGGCTGACCCGCCTTTTTAAAAGTGTTGAACATCAATTCAAATTGTTTTGTACGAACGTTAAAATCATTAACCCCGTGAACGATTAATGCACTTGCTTTAATGTTTTCAGGGTTTAAAGTATAATCACGATTACTCCATACATCGCTATAATCGCTTCCGTTAGCCAGTTGATCTTTTTCAAGCTGATGCAAATAATTACCGTAATCGGTTTTTATCGTTTCCCAATCATCTTCATCGATATATCTTCCGGCACAATAAACTGCCAAGCTGCTCAATTGATCGTATGGATAATCGGCAAGGGCAGTTCCCTGACTGTTCATATAATCATACCAGCTGGCAATTCCCGCTACCGGCACAATAGTTTTTAAACCCTCTACCCCGGTTGTTGCTACGCCAAACGGAGTTGTGCCCGAATATGAACGACCGGTCATTCCCACATTACCGTTTGACCAGTCGGCCTCAATGGCAATATTACTTGTTTTATCGGTATAGGCTATTCGATCCCCATGTAACCATTCGATAATATTTTTAAAGGCGGCAATTTCCAAGTCGGAACCGCAAGTTTCAAAACCCTCCGAACCACGAGTCCCCAATCCCGCACTTGCCACAAAAGCGTAACCTCTGACTAAATAATAGTTATACCATTCAAGATTTTCATAATCATATATATCTTCATACGGACTGTAGTAATACCATTCCGCAGATTCGGCAAGCTTTGCGGCTTCTATAGTTGTTATCGTGCCTTCCGGAACCCTCTTCTCCGGTTTTGCATACAGTTTATCCATATCATAGCTTTCCCCTTCAATTTCTGAAAGCTCATAATATGGAGTACATCCGGCAATATAAGGTCTGGCATCATAAATTGTTGCGGCTTTATAATCTCCTTCCATTGCCGCTCTTGGAAGTTGTACTACCGCCTTAACCAAATCCAATTTACCGTCATTATCGGTATCATAATCAGTTTCCACAAAGACGCTGTATCGGATTATTTCACTATTATCATTTGAATAACCTTTCTCCAAGGTTCCTTTTGTAAACGGGAAAATAGGCTGAGCCATTCCGTTTAAAAATAAAGGCTCCAGCTTTTTTGCCTTTAACGCTTTACGCAATTCATCAACCGGTTTTTTCATAACTTTCAAATCATCGCTCATACACTCCGCCTTAGGATCGTAATCTTCTAAACCGTTTAACATTCCTAAACTTTTGGCAAAAGCATTATAATCATCAGGATAATCACCAAGTTGTTCTTCACTCATTTCACTCCACAATAGAAGCTGTTGAATCGCTTCTTCATTAGTCAATACGGTGTCCGCCTTACTTTCATCAATCTGAATATCGAGCAATTTGGCAAGATAACCGAATGTAACAGGTTTGTTTTCTTCTTTTACGGAACATGATACCAAACTTATCAACATTCCCAAAGAAATAAACATTTTAATAAATTTCATAATTCCTCCCATTTTAAACATACTGAAAATCGATATTAACTCCTCAACATATCGTTAAAAAAACTAATCTTATATTTATTCATCTCCCTTCTTTTTTATGAGTCGGGCTCAGTATTAATATTAAAAAACACTCCGAAACAAACAATTTAAATCTATAAGTAAATTCAAACACTTAACAAAAATGAAGTCAACTTAAGAAAACGTAAGCATTTTTATAAACTTGCATTAATACATTTTATCCGCATTTTAATAATCTTTTTTTAATTCTCACTGAGCAATTCCCGTTACATTAATATAAATTATCCTTCAAAAAATAAAAATGACTTTTCTCATCCGTATTTTTTGAATTAAGAAAGTCATTTTCCAAATATTATTGTTTAATAGCTGCCTTCATGATCGCAATAAGCACAGCGATATGTCTTTTTATCCTTATCCACAAGTTTAAATTGATGAACTATTTCCTGCTCAATTGAAGTAATGCACCTTGGATTTTTACATTTAATAACATTACGCAATTCGTAAGGAGTTTCCAAATGAACTTTTTTTACCAATTTGCTGTCCTGTACTTTATTAACCGTGATGTTGCTGTCAATATAACCTAACATATCAAAATCCAAATCAATATCTTCATCAATTTTTATTATATCTTTTTTACCATATTTTGTACTGTTTACATTTTGAATTATCGCAACCGAACAATTAAGTTTATCAAGTTTTAATAATTCATAAATTTTCATACTGATTCCCGCTTTAATGTGATCTAAAACTATTCCGTTTTTTACGCCGTCGATATTCATATTGACCTCCTATTTAATTCCCAACAAAAATAATATCAGAGCCATTCTTATATGCTTACCGCATAAAGCTTGGAAGAAATAACACGCTCTTGGATCACTGTCAACTTCCGTGGATATTTCATTAACTCTTGGAAGAGGATGCAAAATGGACAAATCCTTTTTGGCATTTTTTAATTTATCCAAATCTAAAATATAGCTGTCTTTAAGTCTTACATAATCGGCTTCATTAAAGAATCTTTCCTTTTGAACTCTGGTCATATATAAAACATCCAAATCATCAATCGCTTCTTCCAGCTTGGATACTTCTTTAAAACGGACATTTGCATCGGTCATTTCGGTTTTAATATAATCCGGAACTTTAAGTTCATCGGGAGAAATCAAGACAAAACTGATATTTTCATACCTGATCATCGCTTCAATTAAAGAGTGTACCGTACGACCGAATTTCAAATCCCCGCACACGCCGATAACCATATTGTTTAAACGATTCTTTTTACGTTTAATTGTAAGTAAATCCGTTAATGTTTGAGTGGGATGAAAATGCCCTCCATCTCCGCCGTTAATAATCGGAACGGTTGTTCTTTGTGCAGCCACAATAGGAGCACCTTCTTTAGGATGACGCATGGCGATAATATCCGCATAACACCCTACGGTTAAGATTGTATCGCTGACGCTTTCCCCTTTAGCCGTGGAACTGGAGTCAGCCGAACTGAAGCCCAATACACTGCCTCCAAGGCTTAACATAGCCGCTTCAAAACTCAATCTTGTACGAGTACTCGGTTCAAAAAACAATGTAGCCAATATTTTATGTTTACAACTGTCCTGATACTTGACGGGATTGGCAACAATATCATCCGCAACTTCAATTAAATTATTAATTTCGTCTAATGATAAATCGGTAATGTTGATCAAATTTCTAATGTTTTCCATCTTCTTCTCCTTCTTTTAAATCGAAACCATAAAACTTATTTGTCTAAACTGTACACTTCCTTTCCCTGATAATAAGTTTTAATTACCATTCCTTCCACTTCCTTTCCGTTAAAAGGGGTGGCTTTGCCTTTAGAAACAAATGTTTCGCAATCAATAACAGAACGTCTATCTAAATCTAAAATCGTAAAATCGGCAGGATAATCATCGTCGATGTAAACTTCCTTTAAATTAAATAACTTACGAGGATTAATCGCCATTAAATTAATTAAATCCTCCAAAGAGATAACCTTTTGTTTAACCAGTTCGGTATAAAGCACCTGAAAACAGGTTTCCAACCCGACTATTCCGAATAAACTGTCTTTTAAACCCTTGGATTTTTCCTCTAAAGAATGAGGGGCATGATCGGTCGCAATAACCTCAATAGTTCCGTCCTTAATTCCTTCAATTAAAGCCGATTTATCCTCAAAACTTCTGATTGGCGGATTCATTTTATAATTACCGCTCTCTTTTAAATCGTTGTCGGTTAACGTTAAATAATGAGGGGCGGTTTCTCCGGAAACCCTTAACCCTTCTTTTTTAGCTTTTCTGATTAATTCAACCGATTCTTTGGTAGAAACATGACATACATGATATTGACACCCCGTCTCTCTAGCTAATTCAATATCTCTTTCCACCTGAATCCATTCACTTTTAGAACATATTCCGCGATGATTGTTTTTTAAAGCGTATTCTCCCTCATGAATATATCCCTGATTAATTAATGTTTCATCTTCACAATGAGCCACTATCGGTTTATTTAACGATTTAGCCTTAAGCATAGCTTCTTTCATTAATTTTTTTGCCTGAACGCCTCTGCCGTCATCAGAAAAAGCAATCACATAATCAGCCATCTCTTCCATGGCGGATAAGGCACCTTCCCCGCTTTGATTGGCGGTAATTGTTCCGTAAGGAATTACCTTGATCAGCGCATCTTTATTAATAATATCCAATTGCCGTTTTAAATTTTTAAAATCGGATGGAGCCGGATTTAAATTCGGCATTGAACAAACAACGGTATACCCACCCTTAGCCGCAGCTTCGCTACCCGTTTTAATTGTTTCTTTATAAAAAAAACCGGGTTCTCTAAGATGAACATGAACATCAACAAAGCCCGGTACAATATATTTATTTGAACAATTAACAACATTTGAGAAATCAGAGAAATCAATCTTTCCGTTAACAATGGTAATTTTATTATCGGAAATATAAAAATCTTTCTTCTCAAAGCCCTTTCTGGTGAATATTAAGCCGTTTTTAAATAAAGTCTTCATAAAAATACCCTCCTTTAATAACGCCTAAATTGTCAATATATTACCATGAGTTAAACCATATGGCAATATGTTCTAAAAGATTTTGATAAGATTCAGTGAAAATGTCACTCTGAAAATGAATAACCGCTTACCCTCTTCTCCATATTAAATACGAGAGGGGTTTCCCTTCAGCTCCTTTATTTTTTCTTATGGTGGAATTTAACTTTTTACTTCAGCACAGACCGAAAGTTCGCATTACATGTGAGCATTGTTCTTGACGTATGGCTATATAAAACAGGTAATACCTGACATCATAAAAACCGTAAAAATCCACTCACTTTCAAATGAATAAGAATATTTATCCAATCAAATCCGGTTTCAATCAATAATTTAAATTTATATATTTTTGGATTATATCTTAAAAAGCGTTCAAAAATAAAAAAAGCGCAAAATGAATTCAAAATTCCCGTAAATTTCATATCCGCTTTTATTTTATAATTTACTTATATATAAATTTTATTTGTTTTTAACGATTAAATTTACCGCTTTATCCAAATCTTTAACTTCAATATTATAGTTTCTCTCGATTTCATTAACCAAGTTATATGTGGCGATTAAAGATATCACCTTGTCAACACCGGATCTGATTGCGGAAAGTTGAGTCAAAATTTCTTCGCAATTTCTTTCCTCATCCATCATCTTGATAACCCCTTGCAGTTGACCGTTAACTCTTTTAACCCGATTGTAAATTTCTATATTACATTTCATCTTTAACAATCCTGTCCTCTTTGACAACCTTATAATACGCAAAAGAACCGTCCAAGTTATATACGTCAAAACCGGCATTTCTTAAAATTCTTTCCGCATTGTAACTTCTTATCGAACTTCTGCAATAAACTATAATCTTTTTTTGAGGATCAAGCTTACTCATTAAACACCGCAAATTATCTAACGGCATATTAATTGAGTCTTTGATATAACCTGCTCTTCTTTCTTTTTCGCTTCTTACATCAACGACCACATAACCCTCTTCCTGAAGTTTTTCAACTTCATGCCATTGTACGGTTCTGGTAATGCCCGCAATCATATTGGACGCAACATACCCCGCCATATTGACAATGTCCTTAGCCGAATTAAAAGGCGGCGCATAGGCGGTTTCAAGCTCCTGTAAATCACTTACGGGATATCCTGCTTTTATAGCTGTCGCAATAACGTCTATGCGTTTATCAACTCCCTTTTCCCCCAAGGCTTGAGCACCGTAAATTTGTTGAGTAACCGGATTAAAGATAACTTTTAAGTAAATGGAAGTCGCATCGGGAAAATATCCGGCATGATCATTACCTAACAAATGGACAACTTCATATTTTTTGCCTTGTAATTGTCTTTCGTTAAGCCCGCAAGACGCAAAAGTTAAATTAAATAATCTGACAATAGCCGTTCCTAAAGAACCCTTACTTTTAACCTTTAAACCGCTTAAAATATCCGCCAATTGTCTACCTTGCCGATTGGCGGGAGAAGCTAAAGGAATCATTGTATCTTCTTTAGTAATATAATGTTTAACTACAATCGCATCTCCAACCGCATAAATATTTTTATCGGAAGTCTGATATTGATCATTTACCACAATCCCGTTTTTCATGCCGACTGCCAATCCCGCTTCAACAGCCAATGCTGTTTCCGGAAGAACACCGACAGCCATAATTACCAAATCGACATCCAGAATTGTATTGTCTTCTAAAACAGCCTGATTATTCATGAATTTAACAATACTTGTATTTGTATAAACATTTAAACCGTTTTTAAGCAGTTCTTTTTGGGCAAACATGGCCATTTCCTCATCAAAAGGCGGTAATACGTGAGAAGCTTTTTCCACAACGGAAACATTTAACCCTCTTTTCTTTAAGTTTTCCGCCATTTCCAAACCGATAAATCCGGCTCCGATCACGATCGCATTTTGGGGATTTTCGTGTTCAATATACTCGACTATCCGATCAACATCGGGAATATTTCTTAAAGTAAATATTCCCTTAATATTTTCCATGCCCTCGATATTTAATTTTATCGGTTTGGCACCCGGAGATAATACCAAGGTGTCATATGCAACCGTTTCTATTTCACCATCGTATAAAACCTTAATCAATTTATTTTCTTTATCGATAGAGAGCACTTCGTGATTAACTCTGATGTCCAGTTGAAATCTTTGTTCAAGCATTTCTTTTTCCGCAACAATCAAGTCGCTTCTATCTGTAATTTCTTTGGAAACATAGTATGGCAATCCGCAATTGGCAAACGATACATAAGGCCCTTTTTCAAAAATGATAATATGATCGTTCTGATTTAAACGACGATAGCGGGTCGCAAAACTCATTCCCCCGGCAACTCCGCCGACAATAACAATACATTTATCTGCCATAAGCCATCATTCCCCCTTTGATATTAATCGCATCAATGCCGTTTTTTCTTAAAATTTTAACTGCGGCTTTACTGCGCATTCCGCTTGCACAGATTACAAACACTTTTTTATCCGTTTTAAAATTACCGACGGTGTCCAAAGGAACATTTTTTGCATTCGGTAAATGGCCTTCTTTAAATTCATAAGGCTCTCTAACATCAATCACAAAATCACTCGGTTTAATTTCATCTAAAGATACTGAAGGTACTGAACTGAAAAACATATTTTTATCTCCTTTTATTTATACGTTCATAATACCCTATGGGGTATTTTAAGACAAGGATAATGCTTCAGAGGCACATTCTGTATATCGCTTCAACATCTTCGGGATACAAATCGACATAACCCTTAATAACCCCATGAGGATTGCAGGCATTAATGGCCATTTCCTTAAATTTTTCGTCATTAATATTTAATTCTTTCAATGTAGAAGCCAAACCTAAAGTTTCAAAGAAAAATTCTTTTAATTTGGCAATCGTTTCTTTTGATGCCTTAATATCATCCAAAGTTTGATCGACATTAAAACACTTTTCTCCCAGCCTTCTGATTTGTTTGGCGGTATCTTCATTTAAAATATATTCCAACCATCTTGGAGCCAAGATAGCCAATCCATGACCGTGAGTTATATCATAAACCGCAGAAAGTTCATGTTCCATCGTATGACAACTTACCGCTTGTACGACACCGCAAGTCATAAAACTGTTTAAAGCCCACGTGGAAGCCCACATCAAGTTGGCTCTTGCTTCATAATCGTTTGGGTTTGCTAAAGCTGTCGGACCCCATTTAACTACCGTAAGCAAATGCTCATCCATCATTCGATAAATCATATCCATTTTTTCATCTTTGGAAAAATATTTTGTATCAATGGTATGCATCATGATATCAACACTGCCGCAAGCCGTCTGATATTTAGAAACACTGTAAGTTAGAGTGGGATCCAAAAAAGAAACCTTAGGTCTGATTGAATAACCGGATATTCCTTGTTTTAATTTTAATTCGAGATTGGAAATTACCGCACCGCCATTCATTTCCGACCCGGTAGCCGCTATAGTCAAAATCACATAAAGCGGCAAAGCTTTAACGATGGGCTTTTTCGCTTCTACCAAATCCCAAACATTATCCGTTTCAGCCAAAGCGGTTGCACAAATACCTTTAGACGCATCGATAACCGAACCGCCGCCAACCGCAAGAACCATATCAATATTTTTCTCTCTGCACAGCTTTACCCCTTCATTAACGGTAGTATGTCTGGGGTTAGGTTCAATTCCTCCAAGTTCAAACACTTCCATTTTGCCGTTTTCAAGTAGATTGATAAGCTTATCATACAATCCTGTCTTTTTAATTGAACCGCCTCCGTAAACCAATAAAACTCTTTTCCCCGAATTCGATAATTCTGTCGGTAAATGCTTAAGTTGATCTTTTCCGAAATAAATTTTTGTAGGATTTTGAAAAGTAAAATCATTCATCGTCATTTCCTCCGTTACAGTCATTAAATAACATTTCTACAGTTTAATTATAAAAGAAGCATTCCAAAAAAATTTCCAAAATAAAAAGGTGATGATCACCATTCTATTTTAATTGCATCTTTAGGATTTCCTTCTGTATCCTTCAATAAAGCCGGAGTAATTATTAAACCGTTATATTTTTTTAAATGATTTTTAAACTTAAACCCTTCGTTATAATAAGATTTTAATAAGCCATACAATTCTAAATCCTCCAGTTCAATAATCAAATAAATCATAATATCTATATCTTTTAAGGTTAATTGATCCTTAAAAATGTTCTTAACTCGATCAACTTCATCATTTAACGATTTAAAATCCGGGTTTAAAAAAGGCAAAAACTGTTTATCATTAATCTCTATATTATCTAAAACCAATCCGTGTTTAAATATCCCTTTGCTTGTTCGATAGGTAACCCAGTAATTAATCGCCGATTTAACATCTTCATCATCTGTACTATTTAAAATATCGATGATGTCGATTAAAGAAGAAATTCTAAGACAAAGTTCCCGAATAATCTCCTCATCTTTTTCATACCTTAACATATACTTCAGAATAATTTCATTAGTGATATAAGGAACTACGGAAAGTCTTCTTTCGACAAAATTGCCCCCGAAGCGATTACAAAAATAGCCTTTTGCACCATAACTTTCTATTAACAATTCTTTATTCAATAATTTATTAAGCTTATAAACCGCACACAGTCTTAATATTCTAAACGGATGAGAGAATGCTATATCAAATAAAATCTGTTGATTTTGATAATTATTTTCATCCAAACTGAAAATATAATCCGTTCTTTCTTTTAAGGTTCCGATATTTAACATACAACAAAAATTATAATCCATGGCGTTTAATTCCTTTCTTAATTGTTTTAAATCCCCCTTAATAATTAAACAATTTATCTAAAATTAATTGCAGATCACTTTTTTCATGACGATATTTTAAAGCATCTTTCACTTGTAAAACATAATCCGTAATTATGCCGTCCACTGCGGAATTTGCATACCTCTCAATAGATTCTTCGCTGTTTACCGTCCAAACAACAACTTTTTTCCCGTAATACTGAAGCATATCTATATTATCAATCGTAGCTAACGATTCCTCAATAATTATATAGTCGCTGACCAAAGTTGTTGTATTTCCCAAAGAAAAGAAATACAAATAACCGGAAACAACATCGGGATACTTATCTTCAATATATTTGATAATCGAATAATCCAAAGATAGCAGCACATAATCTTTTATATTATAATCACTAACTTTCTTAATAATATCATCAACCATTTTATAATCTGCCGTTTCTCCCTTAAGTTCAATAAACAAACCTATTTTATCTTTAGACGCTTCGATGATCTCATCTAAAGTGGCAACGGAAACCGGAGGCTTACTTTTGTCAAATTCATTTATAACCTTAAGTTGTTTAATTTCTTCCAAAGTCATTTCATATGCTTTCTTATTAACTCCGGTAAGACGGGCAAACGAGCTGTCATGATTAATTATATAGTAGCCGTCCTTTGTCCTTTGAACATCTATCTCCGTCCAATCAACATTATTTTTAATAGCCTCTATAACCCCTTCCAAGCTGTTTTCCGCCTGCAAATCACCGCCCGCACGATGTGCGATAATTTCAATATCATTATGTTGTTTGAAAAACTCATCAAAGTTTCGGGCAAATAAAAGGGATCCGCAAAAATTAATTAATAAAACTGCAGTTATCAAAACAAGCAATTTAAGCTTAGTCCCGGTTTTGAGCTTATGAATTTTATTTTCTTCCCAACTTAAAGCATCAATATTTTCACGATAGGTAATCTTTATATTCAACCCGGAATTAAATTCATAAAAAAGCCGGGTGATCAGTAAAATAGTTAGCGGCATGGTTAATAATCCGATCAATAAGGCAAATTCACCTATTGTTAAAATATTAAACAACAGGAAAACTCTGTTCTCATTAAGCAGGTAATAATTTACAAATACCGCTACAGCTACCCCACCGAGTACAAGTAAGATTATAACAGAAGCATACATCAACCCCTTTAAGATAAAACCCTTAAAAAAATCAAACCAATATTTACGCATCAATTGTCCTGATTTTTTAAAAGCTTCTTTTATATTGTCGTCGCAAATAATCACATAGTGAAAACCGAAAATATAGTAATAACCGATAATAAGCAAGACAAGAATAAGCAACCAATAAATTATCGAATACAGCAAATTACCGTCAATTACATAAGTAATAAAATTGGGGATTTTAAAATTTTCCATTAAGGAAATATTTATCCCGATGCCGATTATCGGAAAAATAACGGCGATATATCCCATGATTAATAAACCTTTAAAACTTAAAAAAGATTTTAGCGATTTAATACAAATTATAAATATTTTACTAAGGCTCATTTCAATTTTTTTCTCAACAATTAAAGCACTCATTATGATAAAGCTGTTAATATCGATTCCAATCATAAAAGACATCATAAAAACGGATAATACAAAAACACCCATTCCGCCGTAACTGAAAATAAAATTTTTATAATCACCGCTGGTTATAGCCAACTGTCCGGAAGAGCGGATGAATAAATTAATTAAATATTTATAAACGGGAAATATTAAAAAATACACTATACTTTTGGTACACAATTGGTATTTGATAAACGTCCAAATTATTTTACCCTTATATGCTAAAGTTTTATTAACCTCTTTTTTCTTCATTTCATTACCTTTTTAACCAAACCAATTATAACATTGAAAAAAAGGAAGATAAACCCGTTCAAGCTTATGCTTTCTTTTTGACTTGTTTAAAATTTCTTAAAGTAACCTAAAATATATGGGCATTAAAGA
>JBHAFN010000022.1:0-3032 GCA_041856105.1 Bacillota bacterium | reverse complement strand
CAACGGCACAATGACTTTAAAAAACAATTTAATTCCCTTTACATTCATTGATTGACTTGCTTCTATCAATGAATTATCAACATTCTTTAAAGCACCGTTTACATATAAGAAAATTAAAGGATAAAGTTGGCAAGTAAGAACTAATAAAATCCCGTAAAACCCATAAATATTAGGAATTACAATGCCCATATTACCGAAGAAATTAGTAAGAATACCGTTTCTTCCCAATAACAAGATCCAAGAATATGCCCCGATAAAAGGAGCCGACATGGATGCTAAAATAATTAATATTTGTAACATTCTTTTTCCCTTGATTTTATAAAGGGAAAAGAAATAAGCTAAAACCGTTCCAACTATAATCGATAAAACAGTAGTCATAATGCTTACGTTAAACGAATTAATTAATGTTGAAGAATAATATTTTTGACTGAAAAACTTAATAAAATAATCTAAAGTTAACCCGCCGGTAGTTTTATCGATTACTGCCTGATAAAGAACTTGTGATAAAGGAAAAATTAAAAATAATATATATCCGAAAATGATTGTAAGCGATACTATTTTCCAAATATCAAATTTTTTTAACATATCAAATTCTTACTTCCATCTTCGGTAAAAATATTTATTTTATCTTCCTTAACACTTAACCTTACTTTTTCATTTATAGGAATAATATTATCAATAGACGATTCCTGAACAACTTCAACGGTATTATCAATTCCTTCAATCTTGATGGTATAATGCGTATTTAAACCCAAAAACACATTACTGATGATTGTTCCTTTTAAATCCCCGTTTTTATCCAAATAAAATTCTTCCGGTCTGATGGAAATCTTTACCTTTTGATCATTAGCCTTAAGTTTAGAAACATCTAACTTTATATCGGCTATTTTTAAGAAATTGTTTTCAATTTCTCCGGCAATTACATTTGTATAACCGATAAAAGTAGCCACAAAAATATTACTAGGTCTTTGATATAAATTTTTGGGAGTTCCGATTTGTTGAATAACCCCTTTATTCATAACGGCAATGCGATCAGAAATAGCCATCGCTTCTTCCTGATCATGAGTAACATAAACGGAAGTAATGCCCACTTTATGTTGAATATCCTTGATTACACTTCTCATTTCAACCCTAAGCTTTGCGTCCAGATTACTTAAAGGTTCATCCATTAGTAAAACATCAGGTTTAATCACCAAAGCTCTAGCCAAAGCAACTCTTTGTTGTTGCCCTCCCGATAAATTTTCCGGTTTACGATCTTTATACTCATATATTTGCATTAATTTTAAAAATTCATCAGTTCTTTCCGTGATTTCCTTTTTCTCAAGCTTACGATTGGTTAATCCGAAAGACACATTATCTTTTACACTTAAGTGGGGAAATATTGCGTAATTTTGAAATACCATCCCGATATTTCTGATACCGGGATCCATATCATTAATTCTTTTTTCATTGAAATAAAAATCTCCGCCTTCAATAGTATTAAATCCGGCTATCATCCGCAGTAAAGTCGTTTTACCGCAGCCGGATGGACCAAGAAGGGTAAAAAACTCACCCTTCTTAATCTCTAAATTCAAATTTTCAATTACTACGTTATCCCCATATTTTTTAAGTGCATTTTCTATTTTTATAGTTACACTCATTATTAAATCCTCTTATTTTTGTAATGACGCAAATAAATCGGTATATTTTTTAGCAATTTCATCCTTATGAGAATTCACATATTCTCTATCTTCTTCAATGGTTACAATATCAGCAATCGGTGTCATATAGTCCGCAGTTTTAGCACTTGCCAAAACCGGTCTGTTTGTCAACTCGGTACCGAATATATCTTGTACTTCTTGAGAAATTATAAAGTCAATAAACAATTTCGCATTTTCCATATTTTTGGCATTTTTGATAATTCCTGAAGTTGCCGGTAAATAAACCGCTCCTTCTGACGGATAAACCAACTCAACATTGGCACCATCTCTTACAAGCTGCGCACAAGGATCTTCATAGCTTAAACCGACAACCATTTCTCCATCCGCAACGCTCTTGTAAACATTGCTTGAACCGCTGGCAACTTTACCGTCTAATTGTTCAATTAATTTTCCGACAAATGCCCATGCCTCTTCGCTTTCATAACCGCCTTTAGCTAATAAAATATTGGTTAGTTGAGCAAATGCGCTTGAAGAAGTAGCCGGATCACCCATTGCAATTTTACCCTTTAATTCAGGTTGTAATAAATCTTCATAGCTTTCTATCGTGATACCTTGTGCCAAATCTTTGTTGACTATCAATAATGACCCGTCCAACACATAGCTGGTTGTAAATCCGGATTTGTTTTGGAAAGCTTCCGGTAAGGTTGAATCAAGCGGCGATACATAAGGTTCCCATAAATCCGGATTTGCAATATATTGTGAGTGTGCCCCGCCAAACAATATATCCGCATACGGATCGTCTTTTTCGGATTGTATTCTCTTAATTAATTCTCCTGTTCCGGCTTGAATAACTTCGACAGTTACTCCATATGTTTCTTCAAACAACGGAATAACCGAATTCATCAAACCTTCCGAATTTGGCGAATATACAACCAATTTATCAGTAGCGGTAGTTTCGGTTGTAGTTGTAGTTTCAGTAGTTGTTGTACTTGTAGAACTTGAGCAGCCCCCTAAAATCAAGGTAGCCGCCAAAAAAGCTCCGAATATTTTTTTCATGATCTTCCTCCACGTTTCTTTAAGCACATTATATTATCTGTAAAAGATGATGAATATCATAAAAAACAACAAAATTGTGTAAAATCCTACACGATTTCCTTATATTCGCTGGGACTGACCCCGGTATATTTATTAAATACTTTTACAAAATATTTATAATCGCTAAATCCTGTCAATTCACTTATTTTATAAATCGGAAGTTTATTTTCCTTTAAATGGTTGATTGCCACCTGAATTCTATATCTGTTTAAATAGTCGTTGAAAGTTAATCCCGTTTCTTCTTTGAATTTATTATGCAGAAAACTTTGTGAAACATTTAGTGTTTTTACACAATCT
>JBHAFN010000021.1:0-2512 GCA_041856105.1 Bacillota bacterium | reverse complement strand
TTAATCATCGAACCTTCCTGATTAAGAATAGGAACGATAAAATTGGATTGATAGGTTGCCCCGTAAGCCGACTTATAAAGTTCTCCCGAAGAAAGATTATTACCTCTGTAAAAACTGATATTATATTTATTAATAAGACCTAAAGAAGTTTTGTTATAATCCGTTAAATTACCGCTGTAATTATTATTAATCTTATCTAATTCATAAGCAATTCCGGCTATTTTATAACCCCAATAAGGATCTGCGGCATATAAAACATTAAGACCGGAACCTTTGTTTCCTAAATGCATTCCGAAAAATCTGAAATCGTTAATATCCATAAATCCTCTAAGATTTATAGCCATATGTTCCCTTATACCGTCATTTACGGAATTGAAATACGAAGCCTGACCGGGATCGCTGTCAAAAGCATTCCAACCGAATAAATTATTTCTCTCTTTAGCAAAATTACTTCTGCCGTAACCCGATTCCAAACAAGCCATCGCAAAAACCAAAGCCGCATTTACTCCGTAAGTATTTTGATTGTCGATAAATACCTGACCGGTATTCCACAATTTACTGTCAGCGGAAATATTCTTAGCTTTTAATAAAGCGTTATAAGAATCCGCATTGATATTACTCTTACTTCTAAGCGGTAAGAATTGATAATAATTATAGTAAGTATTTACTTTATTCTTATATTCTCTATCACTATAAAAATCATAACCGTTATAACTGTAATAAATACTTCCCACATTCATCCAATCGGCCGCAGGACCTAAGGTCATCGCAAATCTTTCCGGCCAGCCGTCCTTAGACCAACCGCTATGGGCAATAAATATCAAATCCTTATAATTACCGTTTTGTTTTACTTCGTAATATGCCTGATAAATTCTCGTATTAAAAGGTTGTTCATTAAGTGAAGTTGCATCATTACCCCCAAGATAAAGAGGCATCTCTTTTTTTATAAATTTCATCGGTACCAGATCGACATCTTTTAAACTGATATACCCTTCAAAACCGGTAAGATTGACATGAATTTTACCGTCGCCGTTACCATCATAGCTGTAGGTTTTAAAATAAGCCATCTCTCTATGTTTGGTTACATAAGTTTTTTTACCGTCGTTATTCGGATATTGAAAAAGATTTGTTGTACTGTTTTTACTTCTCATCGGATATGAAATTGCCACTCCCGACGACATGGCAATAATCTTAGTGGGACTGTAACTGTTAGGATGTCTAACCACCCCGTCAGGTCCAAGCTGATACATCTTGGAAATGGCCGAATTTAAATCATTAAAACATCCCTCATTGCTAAATCCCCCCTGATCGGTTACATATCCTACCTCATATGCGCCGCAACTCATCGGATAATATTGATAGTCAATTTTTGCATTAACCGCAATAACATTCTCATGAATAAACATTATATTGGTAAATGCTATTACTAAACACAACAATAAATTAATACTCTTTTTCATAACACTTACCTCCTTAATTTAAATCAACGTTTACTGTGATCCATGTATCGCTGCCTTTTACTTTAAGTTTCAAAACCCCTTTATATGTTACAGGATTTTCTATCGGACTATAAGCCACAAAAAATAAATATCCGATATCTTTTTCGGTAATTGTTCTGCCGATAATATTATCCAACTTTTCCGAATTAATGGTTGAATCTAAGGCATCGAATAAGTTACCGTCGCTTGTTTCATATTGAGCATTCTCGATTATTATTTCATCTCCCCATAAAGAAACCGCCTCAAGCTTAAACGCATAAACTTCCACCGTAGACGGTAAAAAATACTCCGATACAACTCCGCTCTCTGTTTGCGTTAAATATTCGCCGGTAATTGAAAAAGCGCTGGACACAACCATTTGATAAGTTTTACCGTCGGTGATAACGTCATCAGCCTGATAAGACAATTGTTTAATATCCCCTATTTTTGCATTCAAATTAAAAACCATTTCCGAGTTGTCCATATCGTTTTTTAAAACAACTTGTGAAGCGCTTTTATTAATAATCGGTATAAATATATTCGCAAAATATTGAGTATCATAAGAAATTAAGTTAAAGACAACATTTTGTTTTCCCAAATAATATGATTTAGCCTCCAATTTACTTACATATTCGTCAACTTCCGATAATTTAATATTTTCATCGGTAGTAAAATGACTTAAATCAATATTGGTACTGCTGTTGGCGCTGACTCTGATTTTAGCGATGACAAAATTAAAAGAAATTCCGTCCAATTTATATACTCTGTAATCCACAAGCTCTGTTTTTATATCACTCAGCACGGTATTTTCCGTAGGTTTAACTTGCGTGGTTTCCATAGTTGTAACATCGCTTAAACTGCTGTTTTTAACTTTCATGGTATTAACGATATAATATATCCCCAAGAACATAAAAACCGCTATAAATATCAACACTAAAATAATTTTAGAACCAATTTTATTCATCTGATCACCTTACAACAATTATACAAAATATAAATTAAAAAAGCGAGATTTTACTCGCTTTGAATTGCTT
>JBHAFN010000020.1:0-5136 GCA_041856105.1 Bacillota bacterium | reverse complement strand
AATTGCATTTTATTTAAGAAATCAACAATTTGTCTTAATTCATCACTGATTTTTGAAACTCTGATTTCTATAATATCCTCATTGAATTTATCATCGATTTTAATGTCAATCTTCATATACCTCTCCCTTCACCATTATTAAAGCAAAACAAATTTTAAAAATAAATATTGTTTTACTAAAAGGTATTTTATTTATACCAACAGGCAGAAAAAAAGAATCAAGATTATAAATCCGATTCTTCACTTTCACCATTGCTGTTTTCAACAATAGTAATTCTTGAAACCTTTGATTCTTCATTTACATTTATAACCTTAACCCCTTGTGAATTACGATTATAAGTAGAAACTTGACTCAAAGATATTCTGATAATGATTCCGTCATCAGTTACAATTAAACAATCTTCATCACCCTTAACCGATCTCATCGAAATTAAACTGCCGGTTTTTTCCGTAATTTTAACCGTAATAACTCCTTTAGTTCCTCTATTGGTCAAGCGATAATCCTCTAATGCGGATTTCTTGCCGTAACCTTTTTCGGTAATTGTAAGAATATAGTTACCTTCACTGCTGGTAGCCATACCGATTACATTGGAACCGTTAGTATTAAATCCTCTGACTCCACGAGCATTTCTACCCATAGCTCTGACCGTATTTTCATTAAATCTGACCGCATGACCGTTGGAACCGGCAATAATAATTTCATCATTACCCGTGGTTTGTCTTACTCTGACAAGTTCATCATCTTCATCCATTGTAATGGCAATCTTACCGTTTTGTCTGATGCTTTCAAATTCTTCAACGGAAACTCTTTTTACAATACCGTTCTTAGTTACAAAGAATAAGTATTTAAATTCTTCATTTTCTTTCTTAATAGGAACCAAGGCAGAAACTTTTTCGTTTTTATCAAGATTTAATAAGTTAACTACCGGAATACCCTTACTGTTTCTGTTAGAATTAGGCACCTTATAACCTTTAATACGATAAACTTTACCGAAATTGGTAAATAGTAATAAGTAATCATGAGTTGACATAGTAATCAATTGATCAATAACGTCGTCTTCATTTACACTCATTCCTTTAACACCTTTACCGCCCCTGTTTTGCACACGATAGGTATCGGATACAATACGTTTAATATATCCGTTAATGGTCATCGTTACGACAATATCTTCCACAGGAATTAAATCTTCATCTTCCATTTCCACATCAGCTTCTATAATTTCAGAACGACGATTATCCCCATATTTTTCTCGTATATCTCTCAATTCGATTTTAATAATGTCCAATACCCGACTATGATTAGCTAATATATCTTTCAAATCGTTGATTTGAATCATTAATTCATCATATTCATCTAAAATCTTTTGTCTTTCAAGACCGGTAAGTCTTCTAAGCTGCATTTCCAAAATCGCTTTTGCCTGAATTTCCGTCAATTTGAAATTATTAATTAAAGCAGGTAAAGCTTCATTTGTATCCTTAGAATTACGAATTGTATTAATAATTTCGTCTAAATTATCCAAAGCAATAATCAAACCTTGTAATATATGAGCTCTGTCTTCAGCTTTTCTAAGTTCATATTTAGTTCTTCTTTCAGTTACATCGATTTGGTGATCAATGTAATTTTGTAATAAATCCTTCAAACCCAACTGACGAGGAGTTCCGTTAACTAAAACTATATTATTAACACCGAATGAAGTTTGAAGAGAAGTTAAACGATAAAGCTGATTTAATAAAACTTCCGGTTGGACATCCTTACGACACTCAATAACAATTCTGATTCCGTCCCGATTAGATTCATCTCTTAGATCGGTGATTCCGTCAACCGTTTTTTCTCTTACCAAGCTGGCAATTTTTTCTACAAGCATGGCTTTATTAACCATATAAGGGATTTCGGTAAAAATTATTCTCGGTTTCCCGTTATCCATTTCATCAATTTTACTTTTAGCCCTCATCACCACGCTTCCACGTCCGGTTTCAAATGCCTGACGAATTCCGCTTCTTCCCAAGATATATGCCCCGGTAGGAAAATCAGGACCGGAAATATAATTTTCCATTAATTCCATTACACTGATTTCGGGATTATCGATTTGAGCAATAACCGCATTAACGGATTCCGTAATATTGTGAGGAGGCATATTAGTAGCCATACCCACCGCAATTCCGGTAGAACCGTTGACTAAAAGATTAGGAAATTTGGAAGGAAGAACAGCCGGTTCTTTTTCTTCACCGTCATAGTTATCATTCCAATCGATAGTATCTTTATTGATATCTTTAATAAGCTCCATGGCGATTTTAGACATTCTGGCTTCCGTATAACGCATTGCGGCAGCTCCATCTCCATCAATAGAACCGAAATTACCATGACCGTCAACCAACGGATAACGATAACTGAATTCCTGTGCCATTCTGACCATTGTTTCATAAACAGCCGAATCACCATGTGGGTGATATTTCCCAATAACTTCTCCGACAATTCTGGCAGATTTTTTATAAGGTTTATCAGCAACAATTCCTAAATCATTCATCGCATATAAAATACGACGATGAACGGGTTTTAAACCGTCTTTAACATCAGGTAAAGCTCTGGCTACAATAACACTCATCGAATAATCTAAGAATGAAGTACGCATTTCATGAGATAAATCGGTTTCTTTTATTTTTCCGTGATTAAATTTTTCTTCCATTTTCAAACTCCCTAAATATCCAAGTTTTTAACAAACTTTGCGTTTTCTACAATAAAATTACGACGAGGTTCAACTTCATCTCCCATAAGCATACTACATACCGTATCGGCTTCAATCGCATCATCAATAGTTACCTTAATTAAGGTACGATTTTCAGGATCCATGGTTGTTTCCCAAAGTTGATCAGGATTCATCTCCCCTAACCCTTTATATCTTTGAATGTTCAATCTATCACCGAGATCATTTTTAATTTCTTCAAGCTCATTGTCGCTATAAGCATATCTGACCGCATTTCCCTTAGAAATTTTATATAAAGGAGGTTGAGCGGCATATACATACCCCTGTTCAATAACCGGTCTTAAATAACGATATAAGAAGGTTAATAACAATGTCCTTATATGAGCGCCATCCACATCCGCATCGGTCATTATTACTATTTTATGATATCTGAGCTTAGATGTATCAACTTCATCACCAACTCCGCAACCAAAAGCGGTAATCATCGATCTGATTTCCGAATTTTCAAAAATACGATGTAGACGTGCCTTTTCAACATTGATTATTTTTCCTCTTAAAGGAAGAATTGCCTGAAATTTAGAATCTCTTCCCTGTTTGGCACTACCTCCTGCCGAATCACCTTCGACAATATATATTTCCGAAATACTTGCGTCTTTACTTGAACAATCAGCCAATTTACCCGGTAAACTGCTTATTTCCAAGGCACTTTTTCTTCTGGTAAGCTCTCTGGCTTTTTTAGCGGCTAAACGAGCTTTGGAAGCGATACTGGCTTTATCAACAATAGTTTTCGCATCATCCGGATTTTCCAATAAAAATCGATATAGATTTTCTCCGAATATATCCGAAACTATCTTTCTCACTTCAGAATTACCTAATTTTGTTTTTGTTTGACCTTCATATTGAGGATTAGGATGTTTAACGCTGATAATAGCTGTAATTCCTTCTTTAACATCTTCCGTAGAAAGATTTTCTTCATCTTTCTTAAGCAAACCGGATTCCTTTGCATATTTATTAATAATACGATTAATCGCTAACCTGAACCCTTCCTCATGAGTACCGCCTTCTCCGGTATTGATATTATTACAGAAAGTATAAACATTAGGTACATAACCGTCATTATATTGAAAAGAAATTTCCACTTCTATTCCGTCTTCAACACCTTCACAATAAAACACATCATCGGTAATAGGCGTTTTATTTCTGTTTAAGAAAGCCACATATTCCTTAACTCCGCCTTCATAATAAAATACTTGAGTAATTTTATTCTCATCTTCCATTCGATAATCATTGAAAATAATTCTTATACCTTTATTTAAGAAAGCAATTTGTCTTAATCGATCTCTTAAAGTATCATGATTATATTTTGTAGTTTCAGTAAATATTTTAGGATCGGCTTTAAATCTTACCAAACTTCCATGTTTGGATTCATCACAAGTACCGATTTCTTTTAATGGAGAAACCGCCTTTCCGCCATCTTCAAATCGAATAAAATACACTTTACCTTGATTATAAACGGTTACTTCCAACCATTCACTCAAAGCATTAACAACCGAAGCTCCTACTCCATGCAGACCTCCGGATACTTTATATGCTCCTCCGCCGAATTTACCTCCGGCATGTAAAACCGTAAAAATGGTTTCTACTGTAGATATACCGGTTTTTTGATGAATTCCTACCGGCATTCCTCTACCGTTATCCAAAACGGTAACGATATTATCCTGATCAACACTTATTTCAATGGTATCCGCATAACCTGCCAAAGCTTCATCAATTCCGTTATCAACAATTTCCCAAACTAAATGATGAAGACCTTTTTCAGAGGTTGACGCAATATACATCCCCGGACGTTTTCTTACCGCTTCAAGTCCTTCCAATACCTGTATATCCGATTCATCATATGAATGCTCGATTTTTCCGTTTACTTCACTCATTATTTATCCTCCTTATTGATAATTTTTCCGGAATCTATTGTTTGAATATTTAAATTGTTATTGATTGATTTTAAGCTTTCATGTAATACACTTGTTGTAATAATCGTTTGAATGTTTTTATCAATACAATTTAATAGATTTACCTGTTTTTCTATATCCAATTCACTAAGAACGTCATCCAATAAAAGAATAGGTACTTTATTGGTTTTATCCTTAATAAAATCAATTAAAGACAGTTTTAAAGCCATAACGACCAATCTTCTTTGCCCTTGACTGGCGACAACATTTACATCTTCACCGTTTAATTTAAAAACTATATCATCACGATGAACTCCGTAATTGGTAATCATAGTAAATTTATCTTTTTCAAATGAATTTTTATACATCGTTTTTAAACATTCACCAAGATTACTTTCATCATATTTAACACATCCCGAATATTCTATTTTCAAATCATAATTTTCATTAATTAACTTATTAAAATATTTATTTATATTTTCATTT
>JBHAFN010000019.1:0-2835 GCA_041856105.1 Bacillota bacterium | reverse complement strand
GTGATTGCCAAAAACAAAGGTTATAAACTTAGTGAGGATGTTAAGCTTCCGTTAATAGAATTTTTTAATGCCAAACAAGCTGCAAATGCCAAAGAAAACGGTAACGGCAGATTGGCAAGAAATGTTGTCGAAGAAGCAATCTTAAAACAATCTCAAAGAATTATGAGTGAAGAAGATAGTCCTATGGATACTTTGGAATTAAAGGATTTTAAATTAGATTGAATTAGGATTAAAATATAAGTAAACTTAAGGTGAATAGAGAGGTTTAGATAATGAGCGAACAAAAAGAAACAATTAGTTTAACCCTTACTCCCTCTACCGGTGAGGAAGTAATCCAAGAGGAAAGAAAAATTGAACCTGTTAAGGTAGAAAGATTTGATGAAAGTTCTTTAACTGAAGAAGAAAAGAAGCTTGTAAATGAGTTTTCCAAACAGATTGATATAACCGAATCTAACGTCATTCTTCAATACGGATCCGAGGCACAAAAGAAAATTGCCAATTTCAGCGATACGGCTTTACAAAATGTCAGAACAAAGGATTTGGGGGAAGTCGGAAGTTTATTATCCAATCTGGTTGTTGAGTTAAAGAATTTTGATGTTGATGAAAAGGATAATGCCATTACCAGTTTCTTTAAGAAATCGGCTAACAAGGTTCAATCTTTAAAAGCTAAATATGATAAAGCGGAAGTTAATGTTGAAAAGATTGTTAAGGTTTTGGAAGAGCATCAGATAACTTTATTAAAAGATATAGCGTTATTGGATGAGCTTTATGATCGTAATCTTACCAACTTTAAAGAACTTTCCATGTATATTTTAGCCGGTGAGAAGAAATTAAAGGAAATCAGGGAAACTGTTCTTCCTGAATTGGTTAAGAAGGCAGAGTTGTCCGGATTGCCGGAAGATTCTCAAGCAGCTAATGATTTGGCAAACGCTTGTGATCGCTTTGAAAAGAAAATACATGATTTGGAATTAACCAGAGCTATTTCCATTCAAATGGCTCCTCAAATCAGATTGGTTCAAAACAACAATACTTTAATGACCGAGAAGATTCAATCAACCTTGGTAAATACTATTCCTTTATGGAAATCGCAGATGGTTTTAGCTTTAGGGGTTGATCATTCCAAGAAAGCCATGGAAGCTCAAAGAGAAGTTACCAATATGACTAATTCTCTATTGAAGAAGAATGCCGAAACATTAAAGGTTGCGACTATTGAAACCGCCAAAGAATCGGAAAGAGGTATTGTGGATATTCAAACTCTTCAATTTACCAATGAGAAGTTAATCTCTACTTTAGATGAAGTTATCAAAATTCAAACCGAAGGCAGAGCTAAACGACAAGAGGCTCAAAAAGAGCTTGCGAGAATTGAAGCTGAATTAAATAAGAAGTTATTGGAAATAAGGAGATAAATGCTACTTTTTTGTTTATTAAACTATAAATTTAAATGATAAAAATTTTCTTAAAAAATATACTTGGTAAAAATTTTTATCTTTAATTTGATAGTATTAAGGCGGAGGTAGGTTATGCTTGTTGATTATCATGTTCATACCAACTATAGTGATGATTCCACGTATTTGATGGAAGATGTTGTTTTAGATGCCATTGCCTTGAAAATTGATGAAATTTGTTTTTGTGATCATGTGGATTATGGGGTAAAGTACGATTGGGAAGATTATCGGAAAGATAGAGTGATGAACGTAAACTACAAGGAGTATTTTAAAGAGATTGCCTATTTAAGAAATAAGTACCCTATGATTACGTTAAGGCAGGGATTGGAATTTGGAATTCAAACTTCCACAATTAATGAATTTAACCAACTTTTTGATAAATATCCGCTGGATTTTGTGATTTTATCGGTTCATCAGATAAATAATCAGGAGCTTTGGAGATATGATTATCAAAAAAATAAAACCCAAGACGAATATGTATTAGGTTATTATCAGGAATTATTAGATGTAATTAAGGTTTATAAAAATTATAGTGTTTTAGGTCATCTTGATCTGATTGTAAGATATGATGAAATCGGTAATTATCCGTTTGATAAAATAAAAAACGTTATTACGGAAATACTTAAACAGGTAATCAAAGATAATAAAGGTATTGAAATAAACAGTTCGTGTTTCAGATATAAGTTGGGTGATTTAACCCCTTCTAAAGATATATTAAAGCTTTATAAAGAATTGGGTGGTAAAATAATAACCTTGGGAAGCGATTCTCATTCAAAAGGGCAATTAACGGAAAACTTTAACGAAATTAAAGCAATCTTAAATGAGCTTGGATTTTATGAATTTTGTACATTTGAAAAAATGAAACCGATATTCCATTTATTATAATTACCCAAAAGAAAAAATATATGATAAAATTTAGACAAGGAGAAAGAAATTTATGATTAAAAAATTAAGTAGTTTATTATTAATTGTTTCTACAATCCTAATCAACGGTTGTTCTAAAAGTCCTGCGACTGCCGTGGATTACTTCAAGGAAACAAAAGGCAATGAAGAAGACATAGTTTTTAATGTTGAAGAAAGTGATGCAGGCTATGTTGTATATGCCGACAATTATGCCGAAGAAGATATTTATATTTCTTTTGTGGCGGATATTTATGATGACGCAGGCAGTGAATTGGCTGAGTATAATTTTAATTTAGTAAGACCGGAAACTTACGGATATACCGAAGCGTTTGAAGTTGAACCGGCTTTGGTGGAAGGTAGAGATTATAAGTTTTATAAAATAGACGGACCGGCAAAATTTGAATATGGTTATATATATGGTTATACTGATACTTTTGAATATATTGATGCATATAAAACCGACGGATTTACAGATGAAGAAATGAAG
>JBHAFN010000018.1:0-5097 GCA_041856105.1 Bacillota bacterium | reverse complement strand
TTTATCGGGCAGGGGGTTTAATTTTGATTAATCCCATTTTTGCGAAAGAGTTAATGTTGGATAATTCACCGGTTACGCTTACCGGCTTGATGGAGAGATGTTTTGGTTACGGTTCAATATTGGCTTATAAGGTTGACTTTAAACCAAACGATGTTTTAATTGTTCATTCCGTATCGGGAAGAAATCCGGTTACCATAGAAATGGCTATTGAGGCGAAGAAGAAAGGTTGTATCGTTATCGGAATAACCAATTTAAAATATTCCAAAGAGGTTTCTTCCAGACATCATTTGAATAAAAACTTATATGAATATTGTGATGTTGTTTTAGATAATCACGGTGATATCGGAGATGCTTGTGTCAAAATACCTGATATGGATCAAAAGGTAGGACCTACCTCTACCGTAGCGATGGCTTTGATAATGAATAATATAATCGTGGAAACCGTCTTAAGGCTTAAAGAAACCGGAATGAAGCCTCCCGTGTTTTATAGCGCCAACTTGGACGGTGGGGATGAGCTTAATAAAAAACTGTTTAAAGAATATGAAAATTGTATTCACTATAAACTTTAAAAAAATAATTGTGGAAAATAATTGAACTTAAGATGATGCTTTACGATTTAAAATCATTAAGGTTTTAAATGAGAAAAGTAAGGCATCTTTTTTGATAGTCTTATCAGGAAAAAATGCGCTTGTTTTATTAATTTTGCCAAAGCGGTTTAAAACGGATGAGAGGGTTAATGGGCATGTTTTAATATATGTTTATTGAAATGCTTATTATTGTTATTGTTTCTATTTCCAATTTATAATAGGTTGATATAATATGGTATGAATAAATATCTTTGAAAGAGGTGTATTTGATGAATATAGTCATTATGGGGGCAGGTAAAGTTGGAGAACTCCTATGTAGAGATTTGGCTTTAGAGAATCACAATATTGTTTTGATAGAAAAAGAGGAAGAAAGATTGAATAAGGTGTTAAATCATGTCGATTTAAACGCTATTTTAGGTAACGGGGCTTCCTTGGATATACAAAAAGAAGCGCAAATGGATAAAGCCGATTTATATATTGCCGTTACGGAAAACGATGAATTGAATATGATTGCCTGTGTTTTGGCTAAAAAGCTGGGGGCTAAACAAACCGTTGCCAGAGTCAGAAATCCCGACTATGCCAAACCGTCAGAATTAATGAAAAATATGATGGCTATAAATATGTTAATAAACCCTGAAAAACAAGCCGCTCAGAGAATTATTCGTTTATTGGAATTTCCTCAAGCCGATTCCTTTGAATGTTTTGCCAGTAACAAAGCGCCGATTGTTGAATTGAGAGTAAGTCCTAATTTTAAGTTGGTTAATAAATCCTTGGTTGAGTTTAGAAGTCATTATAAAAATGTCATTGTTTGTGCGGTAAGCTCGCAAGGTGAAATCCAAATTCCCAAAGGGGATCATATCATTGCGGCCAACAGTCATTTGTTTGTAATCGGTCCGATGGATGAGCTTGAAAAGCTTTATAAGGATAACGGACAAAAACATAATAAGATTAAATCGATTTTTATTATCGGGGGCGGATTAATTGCTCAATATTTAATCGAGGATTTTAAACATTCAAATATAAAGATTAAACTTGTTGAAATAAATCCCGATAAGGCAAAAATAATCAGTCGTAAATATCCTCATATCGATGTCATTCTTGCCGATGGAACCAACATGGAGGATTTGATCGAACAAGGGGCGAAGGATTACGACGCTTTATTGGCTTTAACCGGTATTGATGAAGAAAATATTATTATTTCCATGGTTGCCAAATCCTTGGGGATTAAAAAAACGCTTACCAAAATTAACAGAAGGGAATTAATTGATATAGTCGATCCTATCGGCTTACAGTCCATTATTACTCCTAAAAGAATAATTGCCGATCGCATACTTCAATATGCCAGAGCTTTAGACAATTCGCAAGGGTCTAATGTGGAAGCGTTATATCGTATTGCGGATGATAAGATTGAAGCGTTACAATTTAAAGTTAATGAAAAATCATCATTAACGTTTCAACCGATTAAGGATTTAAAGCTGGACGATAATATTTTAATAGCTTACATCATCAGAAAAGGAAAGATTATTTTCCCTACCGGAAACGATCGGGTTTATCCGGAAGATAGGGTTGTATTAATCTCTACTAATATTCATTTAAGAGATTTGGATGAGATAATTTTATGAATATAAAGATGATATTTAAAACGGTCGGAAGGATATTGTTATTGGAAGCTTTTTTGTTGTTGTTTCCTTTAATAGTGGCTTTTTATTATAAAGAACCGACCAAAAACATTATGGCTTTTTTGGTTACAATTTTAATATTGTTGGTTATTGGCGGATTATTTAAATCCGTAAAGGTTAAAAAAAGAACTTTTTATGCCAGAGAAGGTTTGGTTATTGTTTCGCTTATCTGGTTATTGATGAGTTTTTTCGGAGGGTTGCCTTTATATTTTTCTCAAGAATATTCCGGCTTGGCAGATACTTTTTTTGAAATCAGCTCGGGATTTACCACTACCGGGGCAAGTGTTGCGACAAATGTGGAAGGATTATCCCGCTCTATTTTGTTTTGGAGATCGTTTACGCATTTAATCGGCGGAATGGGAGTATTGGTTTTTGCGCTTGCCATAATGCCTCAAATTAATGAAGACAGCATATATTTAATGAAGGCGGAAGTTCCGGGACCTGTTTTCGGGAAATTGGTATCCAAAATGGGAGATACGGCAAGAATTTTATATTTAATGTATCTGGCCATGACCGTAATTTTAATAATTATTTTGTGGTTAGCCGGTATGCCTTTTTTTGATAGTATGTTACATGCTTTCGGAACGGCAGGTACGGGTGGATTCGGTATAAAAAATAATTCCATAGCCTATTATAAATCTCCGCTTATTGAGTATATTTTGGCTATAGGGATGCTTGTGTTCGGGGTTAATTTCAATTTGTATTATTTTGTTTTGTTAAGAAAATTTAAAGAATTTTTTACCAGCGAGGAATTGTTGTGGTATTTGGGAATAATGTTTGGTTCAATTGCATTAATAATGGTTAATGTATATTTTATGTATCCGGCTTTGGAAAATAACTTTCGTAATGTATTTTTTACGGCTTCATCTTTGATGACCACCACAGGGTATTCTACGGTTGATTTCGGACATTGGCCGTTATTTTCTCATATTATTTTGTTGTTGTTGATGTTTGTCGGCGGTTGTGCGGGTTCTACGGCAGGCGGGCTTAAAGTTGTAAGGGTGGCGTCGTCTTTGAAATCGGCTTTTTCCGAGATCAGCAAGATTAGAAATCCCAAACAAATCGTTACTACCAAATTTGACGGTAAGGTTTTAAACAGCGCTTTATTAAGAGCGTTAGCCAATTATTATTTTGTATACATTTTCTTGTTTGTAGTGATTATGATTATTGTATCTCTTGATACGCCGGATTTTATTTCCGCTTTTTCGGCTGTTGCGGCGACAATTAATAATATCGGTCCGGGACTGGGAGTGGTTGGACCAAGTTCGTCTTATGCGTCTTTGTCCGATTTCAGTAAAATCGTTTTATCATTCGGGATGATTGCCGGAAGATTGGAATTATTTCCCATCTTGATTTTATTCTCTATCGGTACTTGGAAGAAAACATAATTTTATTACTTTAACATTTGTAAATTGTGAAAAAACCCTTTGTTTTAGCATGTGAAATGAGATTAGTTATTTTTTTAATTTTTTAAAGCATCCTGCTTGTAAGTTGATAATGGGGCAATTATTATGAATGTTGGGGAGGTTATACAATGACCAAAATAATTTTAGTTGGCGCAAATCACGCCGGCACCGCATGTGCAAACACGATTTTAAATTATCCAAACAACGAGTTAACAATCTATGACAAAAACAGTAACATTTCTTTTTTAGGTTGTGGAATGGCATTATGGATTGGTAATCAAATTAACAAAGGTGATGGGCTTTTTTATCAAAAGCCGGAAGATTTTGAAAAAAAGGGTGCCAAGGTAAACTTGGAAAGCGAAGTAATTGATGTTGATTATGATAATAAGAAAGTTAAAGTTAGACTTAAAGACGGTAATGTAATAGAGGATGGCTATGATAAATTGGTTTTAGCTACCGGAAGTTTACCGAATAAGCCGAGAATTAAAGGCATGGATTTGGAAAATGTTCAAATGGTTAAGCTTTATCAAAATGCCAAAGAGGTTATTGATAAGCTGGAAAGCAAAGAATATAAAAGAGTTATCGTTTTAGGGGGAGGATATATCGGAGTTGAGCTTGCCGAAGCCTTTGAAAGATTAAATAAGGACGTAACTTTAATCGATATGGAGAAACATATCTTAAATGTTTATTTCGATACGGAATTTTCAGACGGAATGTTGAAGGTGATGAAAGAGCACAATATAAAATTCGTACTTGGTGAAACCGTTGAAGAAATATTGGGAGATAGCAAAGTAACCGGAGTTAAAACAAATAACGGTATATATGAAGCCGATATGGTTATTTGTGCAATCGGGTTTCATCCTAACAGCACATTAGGTAAGGATCATTTGGCTAAATATGGTAACGGTGCATATCTGGTTAATAAGAAACAACAGACTTCCGATAAGGATGTGTATGCCATCGGGGATTGTGCAACCGTTTATGATAATGCCAGAGATAGAGTTAATTATATTGCGTTGGCTACCAATGCGGTTAGAAGCGGTTTGATTGCCGGGCATAATGTTTGCAATACGGAAATTGAAACCGAGGGAGTACAAGGCTCCAGTGCTTTAATGATCTATGATTATAAGTTGGTTTGTACGGGATTGAGTGTTTCTGCGGCTCTTAAAGAAGGTATTGATGTCGATTATGTGGATTTTGAAGATACGGTAAAACCGGGTTTTATGGAAGTGGAAAATCCTACGGTAAAAATCAGAATTGTTTATAGAAAGAGCGATAAAGTTATTGTCGGTTGTCAACTTGCGTCTACGTATGACGTGTCAGGGGTGATTCATTTATTCTCATTGGCAATTCAAAAGAAGGTAACCGTTAAAGAATTGGCCTTGTGTGATTTATTCTTTATGCCTCATTTCAATCAACCTTATA
>JBHAFN010000017.1:0-3014 GCA_041856105.1 Bacillota bacterium | reverse complement strand
ATTTCATTTACGATCAACAATAATCGTTCGTTAACCTCAGCGGTTTCCAAAAGTTGTTGTTTAACATCCAAACTTAAAGGATAATACTGCGCAAACTGATCGCTTAATGCGACGGCGGATACTCCTTTAGTTAATTGAGAAATAACTTCCGGAGGAAAACTGGAACTGATTGAACTTACTTTCTCAAATTCACCGATGATTTTCTTTACTAAAACCATTTCGTGTTTTTGATCTCCCAATATATCATTTACGGCTTGAACCTGCGCCATAAATTGGGACTCGCTGTCGGTTAATTCAATTAATGAACTTCTTTGAAGCCCTCTGAAAATAACTCTCATGAAACCTTCTTTTTTACGAATCGATTTAATTTGACATAAAGTACCGAATTTAAATAAATTCTCTTCTTTAGGATTATCCACCATAATATCGTTCTGGCAAACAACCCAAACCCTGCCATCATAATTTTTCATCGCTTCTTCAATGGCATTGACACTCTTTTCTCTTCCGACTTCAATCATCACATCCTGATTGGGGAAGACAATTACTCCTCTAGTTGCAACTACAGGAACATAATATTCTCTACTTTCGCTCATTTTTACCTCCATTTGGCAAAATAAGACGCCTTGCGTCTTATTTATTTCACCGCCGATTCTTTTACAAAATCAAGCGCTTTTCTTACTTTTAAATCATATTGAAGGCTTTCAACGGGAATCAAAGATTTTACTCTTTCGATATCCATTTGATATTGACCGGCGATATCCTGATATTCAGCTTCCAAAGCCGCTTCATCGGCAACGATATTTTCTTTATCGGCGACCGCTTCTAAAACAAGCCTCATCTTAACTCTGCTTTCGGCATCAACAGCCATTTGTGCCTTCAAGTCTTCAATACTTTGATTGGTAGCCTTTAAAAATTGATCAAAACTGAAGTTTTGCATTTGAAGATTTTGAGCAAACTCTTGAATCATCTGGTTTGTTTCATCATCAATCATTTGTTGAGGCAGATCAACAGACGCGTTATCAACTACCTCATGCATCAATTTTTCGGTTGCCGCATTTTCATTTTTACTTTGTTTTTTAGCTTCAATTTGGGTTTTAATCTTAGTCTTTAACGCTTCCAAAGTTTCCACTTCGGGAATGTTTAAATCCTGAGCAAATTCATCGTTCAATTCCGGCAGTTTAGTGGATCTTACTTCATGAACAACGACTTTAAAAACAACCGGAGCTCCTTTTAATTCCTCAGCATGATATTGTTCGGGGAAAGTAACGTTAATCTCTTTTTCATCGCCGGCTTTTAAACCGATAACCTGACTTTCAAAACCTGGAATAAATGTATTTGAACCGAGTTTCAATTCATATTTTTCAGCTTTGCCGCCTTCAAAAGCCACTCCATCCTTAAACCCTTCATAATCTATAACGGCAATATCCCCTTCAACCGCTTCGTTGTCTTTTGTGATAACTTCGGCATATTGATTACGCAATCTTTCAATTTCGTCATTTACTTCTTCTTCGCTTACTTCACTAGGTTCAATTTCCAATTTTAAGCCTTTATATTCACCTAAAGTAACTTCCGGTTTAACAACTATTACAAAAGTTAAATCAACTTCATCATTACTTATTGCATTAACTCTTAATTCAGGTCTGGCTACCGGCCATAAATTATGTTCTTTAATTCCTTCCTGTAACAACTGGTTAGCTATATCGTTGACAGCTTCGTTTTGTATTAAAGCATCGGAAATTTTTTTCCTAATCATTGCCTTAGGGGCCTGACCCTTTCTGAAACCGTCTATTTCCACATCTTTAGCCAGTTTGTTAAAGGCTTTTTCCTGTGCCTTAGCCCATTTTTCACCCGATAAGGTTACTTGTAATTCTCCTGTTGAATTTTCTTTTAAAGTCCAATTTGACATTCTATGTCTGCTCCTTTCAATCTAAGCCTATACATTATAACAAATGCAATTTTTTTTTGAAACAATTAGCCTCTTAGATTTATTAAAGTAATCTTTGACAAATCATAATTTTTAACTATTTCATCATAAGTATCCAAGTCATCCATTAAAGTTAAGACTTTATTTAAAACACTTAATGCTAAAGACACTCCTTCATCCCAATCATATTCTAAAGGAAGATTTAAATACGCTTCTCTGATTAACAGCTGTAAGCACATTTCATAAACGGAAGGATTGTCGTTGGCTATCCACTCCTTTAAGCACTCGTCCGCTTTAATAAATCCGGCAGATTCATGCGGTTTTTTTAAACAAGAAGGAATAAACGTATAGCTTATCTTGTCTTTAATATATTCAATCTGATCGTTTATTTGCTGATCAATCATGGAATCGATCAATAATGAAGCGGCATCCGGGAAAGGATCGCTGCTTAAATATTTTCTGACTACATCCAAATGAGCGCGAATATTCTTTTCAAATAATGCGGCTACGGCTTGCAGCTGCATTGGCGGATCGCCATATAAATACTCTTCTATTTTAACAATAGAGGTTTCCTTTATATCCTCATCAAGTTTAATTAAAGAATTAACGATATCATTTAATCTGAGAAGCTCCTCTTCATATTCCTTAGGAATATAAGGCATTTTAAATTCTTCATCCAAAACGGTTTTCGCCATTAAGATTTTGTTGTCTTCAATATATTCTTTAATTTTATTTATCAAATCCGGATAATATGTCATTTGCCTCCCTTTACAGTACCTAAAGCACTGTTAACATTATAACATTAATTTTAGCACTGTCAATCATCGAGTGCTAATATTTTATGTTTTTTTGTAACCTTCGATTTTACAAGGAATAAACTACTTTTTTGTAGAATATCGTCGCAAAAATAACCGTTTTAAATTGAGGATACGGTTTAAAAGACGGATTTAACATCTTCTTGAATATAAAAATTGCCGTCGCAGCCAAAACAGCCAAATAAGTAATTTTGTCCGTTCCCGTTTTACCTTTCCGTTTTTTATTACGGCAAATAAATCTTTTTTCTTTACACGAAATTAATCGTTAAACAATT
>JBHAFN010000016.1:0-4010 GCA_041856105.1 Bacillota bacterium | reverse complement strand
CTAATTCATCAAACAAAGCGACTCCCGAACCTTTTTCAAAATCACAAACCGCTCCGATTAAATTATTCACAAAAGTCAAATATTTGGGATTTTTAACCTTAACAAACAAACCGACTTCCTTTATTTTATTATCAATCTGCTTAAAGCTGTAAATACCTTCACTGTTTTTAGATGTATATGTACCGACATAGCCTTTATAATTCATTATTTTAACCTCCGCAAAAATTATAGCACCCTATCCGTTTTTTTACCGTTAATAAGCCCAATCCTCAATTTCAATTTGATCTACAATGCTTAATTGCATTACTTCTTTAACAGATATTATTCCTCCTTTATATTCCAAAGTTCCGGATACGTTTAAATTGTTAAATTCGTTTTTACTTATAACCATTTTAACTTCTCCGCCGATAAAATCACCTTTCTCAATATTTAACCCCTGCCTGTTTAAAAGATCATTGAAATAATACAATGAACCGTCATCATTTAAGACAATTTCAAAACCGTCATCTTTTTTTGTAACGGATTTAATATCATTCATTTCGATCCGATTAAAATTTAAGTGAACGTATTTCATTAAATAATTACGATAAGCATTACTCAATACCTTTTTAAAGATAACTTCATTATTATTAATTCTAAGTATTTCATCAAAATAATAACTTTCAAAACTATTGTCGCCTATCACCTTTAAATAACTGACTCCCTCATAATTGACATAAACCGAATCAATTTCAAAAATTGCACTTGGATAGTTAATATCCAATTCATAATCAACTTTAATATCATTATTAAAATTAAAAGAATCAAATAAAGAAATTACTTCTTCATATTGTTTAAAAGTGTTTTGCTTATTAGAACTTAGCGATAAAAAAATCAACAAAAATAAAATTATCTTTTTCATAACTATATTCTAGCATTAAATATTGCTTAAATTTCTAAATAAATTCATAATGTATTCATGAAAAAAATTTTGACATCACTCTTACTTTTAATAACCGGTTTATTATCCTATACTCCGGGCTATATAAAAGAAATCAGAATAACCTCTTATTATCCAAACGATTCTACCGGAAGCATTGAATGTACCGCCAGCGGTTACTGTATTAAACATTTTGAAGTCAATGAAGACGGTATGTATACTTTTAACGGAAAAATAGTTATCGCCACCCCTACATATCACTGTACATCATTAAATACGGGAGTTTGCGCAAATTACAACAGTCTGCCTAAAGGCTATCACCAATATAATCTGCACGATGAATTGGTTTTATTTTTTAACGATAAACGCTATGAAGCGATAGTTTTAGATATATGCGGTGCATGTTATTGGGAAGAAACCAGCCAAAGATATGATGTATTCGTCCCAAGCAAAAAAGAAGTAATTGATACTTATGGAACAATTTACATAGAACATACGATCAATAAGTTGTTTCTAACCGTTTCCGTTTCATTGATAATATACCTGATTATGCAATTTAATTATCCGAAAATAATCAAAATATATAATAGACACTAAGACTTTTTAACGGTTTTACAAAATTATTTACATGCATATACTGTTTATGTATAAACATTCAGAATATTTTATATATTGAAATACACATCTGTTTTTTAATTCACCCGTAGTTTAATTTTAAAAAGTATAAGTTATTTCTTATTAAAAATAATGTTAGAATTAAACCATGAAAAACCATGATAAAATATCCTCGATGCTCATTTCTTTATTTCTGATTATGACCGGAATATTTTTCATCATAAATCAGTTTAATTTTTATGTGGTTATATACATCTTAATATTAATATCGTTATTTATTGAACTATTTAAACGCTTACTCAATAAAGACTTAACTTTCATCATAAAGCTGATCTCCATTATAATTTTATTGTTTTTTTACAAATCATTTTTTTCGATAGTGTTTATTCTTACCGGATTATATTTTATCTTTACCGGATTAATTGCTTTAATTAATTATTTTATATGCAGAAACAATATCCTCCCCGGAGCGATATCATCCTTATTAAGATTTATCGGCGATCTGATTATCGGTATTTTATTGGTAATGCAAGTTTCCAAAAGCACTTTCATCTTATCTTTAATTGCCGGATTATACTTTATTACCATAGGAACCATAGATTTATTTTCCACCATATTAAAATTATTACCTAAAGAAAAGGCGGGGAAAATATCCTTTCCTTTACCGACATTTCTTACCGTGTTGCTTCCACAACAGGTTTTTATGTCGATCCCCAATTTAATTAAAGAAAAAAACGAAGATAAACCGATTTTAAAAAACAATGTGGAAGTGCTGATTCACTTAAAAAATGACGGTCCGGAAGCTTTAGGACATGTGGATGTGGCTGTTGATGATTACGTATACAGCTACGGATTGCATGATCCCGCTTCCAGAAAGCTGTTAGGAACTTTAGGAGAAGGAGTACTGCTTAAAATTGAAAAAGAAAGCTATATCAAACAGACAATATATCAAGAAGGAAAATTAATTCTCGGCTATGAATTAAAAGTAAACGATGCTCAAAAACAAATTATCCAAGACAAACTGAATACACTTTTAGAAGACGCTTATCCATGGCAATGCGCTGCCGAAACACACAACCCCGATAATGAATATTTTGATTATGCTTCAAGAGTATATCGCTTTACCGAGGCAAAGATGTTTAAATTTAAAAAAGGCGCTTTTAAAACTTATTTTGTCGCAACCACAAATTGCGTACAATTATCAGATTATTTAATCAGAAGTAAAGAATTAAATTTGATTAATATCTACGGTATTATAACTCCCGGAACCTATATTCAATTTTTACATCATGAATACCGCCATAAACAAAGCGTTTCAACATTTAATTTATATAGCAACAACCTATCTGAAGATTTTAATATTAAAGTCTTTAACGGGCTGAACAATCATAAAGACTATCGTTTAATAACCAACGCAAAAACCTTTGATGAATATGATCGCTACTCAACTCATGTTTTAATTTATCAAAAAAATAAACCGATTTCCGCAGGAAGAATATATCAAACCGCCGAAAAAACAATCCTCGATAAAATATACGCCGATAATATAGTTCACCACGATATAATTTTAAATTATTTAACCGTTATAAAGTATTACTGGCAAAAAAAGGGCTAAGCCCTTTTTTCAAACAATTTTATAATTCATTGGCACTTATAACTTTAAAGCCTTCAGCGGTTAAAAGCCCGCTCATCTTTTCTACGTTCTTATCGGTAGTTACTACAATAATCTCAATTCCTCTTTCCCCTCTGAATGTAGAAACATTTTCAATGCTTACCCCGTTATCGGAAAAACATTTGGTGATATGGGTAATTATCCCTACTTTATCTTCATTAACACTAATTACGTAACGAGCACCCTTAACCCTATAACCCAATAAATTGATAAAAGCATCAAAAATATCATTATCGGTAATAATTCCCACCACTTTGTCATTTTCAATAACCGGTAAACATCCGATGCGTTTAGATAACATTAAAGATGCCGCTTCTTCCAAAAAAGCATCCGGACTGATCGTAGTAACATTTTTAATCATAATATTACCTGCCGTAGTCTTGGACAATAAATAATTTAATTCATGAATTGATAAACTGGTCGCTTTACTCGGAGAACTTTCCGCAATAATTCCTTCCGTAATTAAACCGATCAGCTTCCCTTGTTCATCAACAACAGGCAATCTATGAAAATTATTTGTTTCCATTATATCAAGAGCTTTGGATATATTGGTATCCTCACTGATACAATAAGGATTTGGCGTCATACTGTCTTTTACATACATGGAATTATCCTCCTAAATAAGCTTTTTTAACTTCTTCACTACTTGCAAGCTCTTCACCCGTACCGCTTAAAACTATTTTTCCGGTTTCAATTACATAAGCATGATTTGCTATAGCTAAAGCCATTTTGGCATTTTGTTCAACAAGCAGAATGGTTACTCCCTGTTTGTTTATTTCTTTAATGATACTGAAAATTTCCTTT
>JBHAFN010000015.1:0-2965 GCA_041856105.1 Bacillota bacterium | reverse complement strand
GAAATGGACAATGATCGTTATATTGAGGTATGGAACGTGGTATTTTCTCAATATGACGCCAAAGAAGGGGTGGACAGAAAAGATTTTAAAGAGTTACCTCAAAAGAACATAGATACCGGAATGGGTTTTGAAAGACTTGTGGCTTTAGTACAAGACGGAGAAACGAATTTTGATACCGATTTATTTTTACCGATTATTAAAGCGACCGAAAAAGTGGCTTCTCATCCTTATTCGGGTAACTATAAAATGGCTTACCGGGTTATTGCCGATCATATCAGAACGATTACCTTCGCTTTAGCAGACGGGGCTTTGTTTTCCAATGAAGGCAGAGGATATGTTTTAAGAAGAGTTTTAAGGCGGGCAGTTCGTTACGGAAGAAGCTTGGGGATTGAAAATGCGTTTATGTATAATTTGGTATCCGTAGTCGCTGAAAATATGCAAGAATTTTATCCGTATTTGCTTGATAAAGTCGATTTGATCTCCAGACTGGTAAAAACGGAGGAAATCACTTTCCACAGTACGTTGAAAAACGGAGAAAAATTATTGTTTGATGCCTTAAAAGAGGCGCAAGACAGCAAACTTTTGGTTGGGGAGGTTATCTTTAAATTATATGACACTTACGGGTTTCCTAAGGAACTGACCGTTGAGATTGCTAAAGATAACGGTTATGAAGTTGATTTAAAAGGCTTTGATGAAGCGATGAGGCTCCAACAGGAAAGAGCAAGAAGCTTTAGAAATGAAGAACAGTCAATGTCTTCTCAATCGGTGGATTTAATGAATTTTAAAGAATCGTTTACATTTTTAGGCTATACGCAAACCGCTAATGTTTCCAAAGTAATCGGTTTATTTAAAAACGGGGTAAAAGTTGATGAAATCGATGATGAAGGCGATGTTATTTTAGAAGAAACGTGTTTCTATGCGGAAAGCGGTGGTCAAGTAGGTGATACGGGATTGCTTTACAACGAGCAATTTAATGCCAGCGTATTGGATACCCAAAAATCACCTAATAAACAACATATGCATCATATTGTTGTAAATAAGGGTAAAATAGCTTTAAACGACGTTGTCCATGCCGAAATAGACTTAACCAGACGTAACCTGATTAAAGCCAACCACTCTTCATTACATTTATTAAACAGCGCATTACATAAAATCCTCGGCAATCACATTAATCAGGCGGGTTCTTATTGTGCTGATGAATATGCTCGTTTTGACTTTACTCACTTTGAAAAGGTTAATCATAAACAACTTAAGGAAATTGAGGATTTGGTTAATTTATACATCATGCATAATTATAAGGTTACTACGGAGGTTTTACCGCTTGAAGAGGCAATTAAAACCGGTGCGATAGCTATTTTTGATGAAAAATATGGCGATTATGTGAGAGTTGTCAGTATGGAAGATGCGTCCAAGGAATTTTGCGGCGGTACCCATGTAAGCAATACTCAGGAAATAGGAGTATTTAAAATCATTTCGGAAGAGAGTATCGGTTCCGGAATCAGGAGAATTATAAGTAAAACCAAATTCAAGGCATATGATGTTATGGCAAACGAAATAGAAAGATTACATAATATTGCTCAAATAATGAATTTAAATTCTTTAAACGACATTGAAGAAAAATTGCAACAATTAATCAACGCCAACAATGAATTGAAGAAGGAAGCCTTAAAACAACAGGAAAAAATGGTTTTATTAAAGGCCGACGATTTGGTGAATGCTGCTGAAAATATCAGCGGGTTAAATGTTTTGTTGGTAAATGACAACGGTTTGAACTCGTCTAATATCAAATCGTTTGCCGAAAAATTAAGAAATAAATTAAAAGATGGTTTTGTCTTTGTGATCAGCAATGCGGAAGATAAGTTGAGCTTTGCCTGTGCCTTAAGTAAAACGGCAATCGCCAAGGGATTTGATGCCGGAAATATCGTTAAGAGAGTTTCAGCTTTATGTGAGGGTAAAGGCGGAGGTAAGGTTGATCTTGCCCAAGGCGGAGGTAAGGATTTATCCAAAATCGATTTAATATTAAATACGCTTAGAAGGGAAATTTCTCAATAAGGTTGTTTAAAAAACAGCCTTTTTTGCTTTTATATTCAAAATATGTTCAAAACACGCTTTTATATTACTAATTTGTAAGTTTTATCACTATACTTTTATGATTGGTTGGTTTAAAATATTTGTAAGAAAGAGGGGATTTAGAATGAGTAAGCCTGAAATTAATGAAACAATGAGTTTTAAGTCAGATAAAATTCGTAGAGAGAATATCAGTCAAGTACTTAGATTAACTCAAGAAGCATTGGAAGAAAGAGGATACAATGCGATTAATCAGCTGGCAGGATATTTAATTTCTAATGATCCTGCTTACATTTCCAGCCACAAAAATGCCAGAAGTATTATTCAGTCCGTGGAAAGACATGAACTGATTGAGGAATTAGTGAGATTTTATCTGGAGGAACATAAATGATAAGAGCTTTAGGCTTGGATTTGGGAAGTAAAACCTGCGGAGTGGCGATCAGCGATCCGCTGGGAATAGTAGCCAGAGCTGTAGAAACAATTCGCTTCAATGAAGATGATTACGGGGAAGCTTTAGATAAGCTTCTTGTGCTTATTAAAGACAACGGGGTAGATAAAATAGTGTTGGGTCTTCCCAAGCATATGAACGGTGATGTAGGAATCAGAGGCAATATCTCCATCGAGTTTAAAGAAATGTTGGAAAAGGCTACCGGTTTGGAAGTTATTTTATGGGATGAAAGATTGAGTACGGTAGCTGCAAAAAAGATTCTTATTTCAGGAAACGTGTCCAGAAAGAAAAGGAAACAGGTAATTGATCAAATGGCTGCCGTAAACATCCTGCAGGGATATTTAGATAGAAGATAGAGGGCATTAGCCCTTTATTTGCGAGGAGTATAAAATGGAAGACAATAAATTTATTATTATTGATGAAAACGGTGTTGAAAAAGAAATGACCATT
>JBHAFN010000014.1:0-2601 GCA_041856105.1 Bacillota bacterium | reverse complement strand
AGTAATGACGCAATAAAAGTTGCGGTGGTAAATTAGGAGGGGCATGATGAAAAAAACGATTTATCTGGCATGTTTCCTTGGTATCTTGTGTGCAATTTTCGGTGGGGCGATTGCGTATGTTAATGAGTTGACCGCTCCGATTATTGCCAAGCAGGCTATGGCCGCAGAAACAGCTATCTTTAATGAATTGGATCCCGATGCCGTATTTAATGAATTGGATGTAAGTGGCGATTCTAGCGGATTTATTAAAAAGGGTTATTTCGGGGAAAGTTCTGCCGGTAAATATTATATTTACAGCGTAAGCGTGGTAGGGTTTAATACCGGAGCTTCAATCGATTTTTTGGTCGGTTTCAATCAGGATGGTGAAATTGTTCTTTATAATGTTGTATCGCAACAGGAAACGGAAGGAATCGGATCAAGAGTTGCGACGGAAGAGTTTAGCGGCACAATCATCAATTCAGGTATTAATGATTCGCTTTCCACTTTGAGCGGGGCTACCGTTTCAAGCAGTGCGGTTATCAACGGTATTAATGCGGCTAAGGTTATGTATGGTGAACATGCCGGAGTGGCTGTTGAAACTCAGGAAGTTGAAGCACCTGCCTTAAACTTGGGAACTAAAGTGAGTCTGGCGGATGATTATTCCGCATTTAAGGCTGAATGTGTGTTACAGGAAAGTGATTCTTCCGGATTTAATGTATATGCGTGCAGTGCAAGAGGATATGGGTTGATTGATCCTTCCGGGCATAATAGCGAAAGCGGGCATACTTATGCGAAAAATGAAGTTTTGATTACGATAAATCCTGAAAATAAAGCGGTGGTGAGCGTTGTGCTTACCGTATTTGGAGATACTGTGGGAATTGGCGATGTTGCGACCGGTGAAGAGTATTTGAAATTGTTTGAGGGCGCTACAAGCGGTATTGAAGTTGACACGGTTACCAATGCCACATGGACAAGTAAATCAATTGTTTCTATGGTTCAAGCGGCATTGGCGATGGAAGAATAGGGGGTAGTTATGAATTTTTTGAAAAATTTAAAAACCGGTTTTATAGATGAAAATCCGGTATTCGGTTTATATTTAGGTATTTGTTCTACTCTTGCGATTACTACATCTTTAAATAACGCTTTAGGAATGGGTGTATCCGTTATTGCGGTATTGGTATTAAGCAATGTAATTATTTCGAGTTTAAGGAAAGTTATTCCCGATGAAATCAGAATTCCCGTTTACATTGTAATTATTGCCGGATTGGTTACAATAGTGGAAATGTTGATTCATGCTTACTCGCCGGGTTTATATTCGGCGTTGGGTTCATTTATAAATTTAATTGTCGTTAACTGTATTATTATGGGAAGAGCCGAAGCGTATGCAAGTAAAAATTCCATGCTTGATTCCGCTTTGGACGGTATCGGAATGGGATTGGGTTATACGTTTAGCTTAATTGCCATGTCTTTGATCAGACAAATTTTAAGTACCGGTGCTGTAGGTTTAAATAATCCGTTTACCGAAGAAGTAATCTTTAATTTCCAAATTATTCCCGAAACATATGCCGTTTCTTTATTTAAGACAAATGTCGGGGCATTCTTAACGTTTGCAATTTTAGCCGCCGCTTTGGCTGCTTATAAAAATAAAAAAACTGTGAAAAGTAAGGAGGCAAAGAAATAATGGGTGAATTATTTACTTTATTTATTACGGCGGTATTAATTAACAATATTGTTCTTTCCAGATTTTTAGGTATTTGTCCGTTTCTTGGGGTTAGTAAAAAGCTTGATTCGGCAATCGGTATGGGTCTTGCCGTAATATTTGTTATTGTCGGGGCTTCATTAATGTCCTACGGTATCTATTATTTTGTTTTAATTCCGTTACAAATAGAATATATGAAATTAATTACTTTCATATTGGTTATAGCGACATTTGTGCAATTTACCGAAATGTTTATTAAAAAATATGTTCCTTCATTATATAAATCTTTGGGTATATACTTACCTTTGATTACTACAAATTGTGCGGTTTTACAGGTTGCGCTGGATAACATTGCCAATGAGTATGATTTTGTCAATATGCTGGTTCATTCCGTTGCCGTACCTGTCGGGTTTATGTTGGTATTGGTATTGTTTGCGACAATAAGAGAAAGATTGGATTCTTCCGATATTCCATCTTCCTTTAAGGGTAATCCGATTGCTTTGGTTGTGGCGGCGATTATGGCTTTGGCGTTTAGCGCTTTTGCAGGTTTGGTATAATGCCGTCAAACATTTTTGTGGCTATCTTTTATGCAATGATTATTGCGGGAATATATGCTATATTTTATTACTTTAATCATAAAACCCCGTTACCTAAGGGTTGCGAGAATTTAAATGCGGAATGCGACGGTTGTAAAATAAATTTATGCGAATTGCATCCGAATAATCGAATCAAGGAGGAAAGCGATGATTAATTCTATTATTTCAATGTTGGTTATAGGGATATTTCTTGGGACTGTTTTGGGTATTGCCAGCGTGGTGTTTTATGTTAAAGACGATAATAGAGTCAATGAGGTAATCAAACTGCTTCCCGGTTATAATTGCGGTGGTTGCGGATATCCGGGCTGTTCCGGTTTTGCCGAAGCT
>JBHAFN010000013.1:0-4787 GCA_041856105.1 Bacillota bacterium | reverse complement strand
GATTTAAATTTTATTGAATTTGATGATTATACTTATTATATAAAACCGAGCGATATGGTGGAAAACAGTTGGGATGACGTTCCGGAAAGTATTAAGGATACTTTTAATCGTTTAGGTATTCCCGAAGCCGAAAAAGAGTTTTTAGCCGGGGTAAGCACTCAGTATGAATCGGAAGTGGTATATCATAATATGCTTAAAGAAGTGGAGGATAAGGGAGTAATCTTTTTGGATACCGATACGGCGTTAAAACAACATCCCGAATTGTTTAAAAAGTATTTTTCCAAGGTTATTCCTTATACCGATAATAAATTTGCGGCTTTAAACGGGGCGGTTTGGTCGGGAGGTTCTTTTATTTATGTACCTAAAGGAGTTAAATTGGAAAAACCTTTACAGTCTTATTTCAGAATTAACAGTGAAAGAATGGGGCAGTTTGAAAGAACTTTGATTATTGTTGATGAAGGTGCGGAGGTACATTATGTGGAAGGGTGTACGGCTCCTATATATTCAAAGGACAGTTTACATGCGGCGGTGGTGGAAATTTATGTTCATCCAAATGCCAAATGCAGGTATAGTACCGTTCAAAACTGGAGTGATAATATTATAAATTTAGTTACCAAAAGAGCTTATGTAGAGAAACACGGATTAATGGAATGGATTGACGGTAATATCGGTTCCAGTGTCAATATGAAATATCCGGCGTGTATTTTAGCCGGTGAATATGCAAGGGGAATGTGTATTTCCATTGCGGTAGCCGCAAGAAATCAGAAACAGGATGCCGGAGCCAAGATGATTCATTTGGCCCCGCACACTTCAAGTACGATTATTTCTAAATCGGTCGCAAGAAACGGTGGGGAAGTTAATTATCGGGGGTTGGTTAAATATAGTGAAAATGCCGCATATTCGCAAAGTAAAGTGGAATGTGATACCTTGTTATTGGATAATATCAGTAGAAGCGATACGTTACCTACCAATATCGGATCTAACAGCACCAGTACAATTGAACATGAGGCTACGGTGAGTAAGGTTTCCGAAGATGAACTTTATTATTTAATGTCCAGGGGTTTAACTAAATCCGAAGCTATGGAAATGATCATCTTAGGCTTTTTGGAGCCGTTTACAAGAGAGTTACCTATGGAGTATGCGGTAGAGTTGAATCAGTTGTTAAAGCTGGATATGGAAGGTAGTATTGGATAAGGGTCAAATCAGAAAACTCATGTTAGAAAAAAGGTTGAATTTAAAGGATAGAGATATTTTGGATAATTTAATCTTTTTAAGGTTGAAAAAGCGCTTGAAAGCTTATCGTAATATTGCCGGTTATTACAGTTTTAACGGTGAAGTTGATACTCATATGATTAATAAGTGGATTTTAGATAATGATAAAAATCTTTTTCTTCCTAAAATCGTTAATGATGAAATCAGGTTTATTAAAGTTGATGATTTATCCGCCGTTTCTAAAAGTAAATTTAATGTTTTAGAACCTGTCGGTAATGATTATATTGATGTTAATGAAGTGGAATGTATGGTTATTCCCATGTTGGCTTTTAATAACGATTTATACAGGCTGGGCTATGGGAAGGGTTATTATGACAGAGTGTTAAAGAATTATAAGGGTTATCGTTTGGGAATAGCTTATGCTTGTCAAGAATGTAATGAACTTATAATGGAAGAACATGATGAAAAATTAGATGAGATAATAGTTGGGTAATATGGATAAAGCAACCGTCAACAAGGATAGTGAAATTATATTTTGGTAAATATTCAGTAATACCGATATTAAGGCAAAAACGGTAAATAAGCTTGATATGATTTTATTAAATACGAGCTTATTTTTATTTATCGGTTTTAATAAAATTATACATGCTGGTATTATTGCAATAATTTTATATAGAAAACGGTTATTATAATTAACTGCAAAATATATACAGCCAAAACAAATTCCGTTTGTCAAAATAAAACAATTAGCAAATTTTTTTGAGTGATAGAAAATCAGAAATATTGATTCCGTTGGTTTCATTGAGCGTTTTTACCATAATATGTGTAGAAGCATTTCAAATTTTTGTAAATAAATATTCAATTTACGATTTATTGCCGTTTGTGATTACTTATATATTGTTTGAAATAGGTATTTTTAACTTTTTTCTTAACAAAATATCATATAAAAATCTTAAAAAGTTAAAATAGGGGAGGAAATAATGAAATTACAATTATCAAATATTTATAAAAGTTTTGGAAATAAAGTAATTTTAAGCGATTTTAATGCTGAATTTAAAGATAATACGATTACCTGCGTTATGGGTAAAAGCGGCAGCGGAAAAACTACTCTTTTAAATATTATCAAACTGATCGAACCGTTTGATAAAGGACATATCTTTTACGATGATAAAGAAATAAAGTTTGAAAAGGAAAAACGCAAAATGCTGACTAACAATATCGGCTTTGTTTTTCAAGACTTCGGTTTGTTGGAAAACGAAAGTGTATATGATAATTTCAAACTTATCATAAATAAATATTCTTCAAAACAATTTAAAGATAAAGTGGATAAAGCGTTGGAGAAAGTCCATCTGAAAGGATATGGAAATCGTCGGGTTTATGAACTTTCCGGCGGTGAACAACAAAGAGTGGCCATTGCCAAAATATTGTTTAAAAATCCGGATTTGATTTTGGCAGATGAACCGACCGCCTCCGTTGACGAAGATAACAAAAAACAAATTATTAAATTATTTAAAGAAATGCAAGCAAACGGTAAAACCGTCATCATAGTAACTCACGATCAAAAGTTGGCTGAAGAATTTGATGAAATTTTGGTTTTATAAAAATTACAGGACAAACAATTTTTATGTATTTTCAACAGAAGAAAGTAATTGTCTATTTTCCGATAACTTTTGCCTTGGCAATACATTTTTCATTAGCCAGATGAATTATTTCATCAAGCTTTTGTTCTTTAAAGGCGTTAATCGCTTCAATGGTGGTTCCGTTTTTTGAACACACCTCGTTAAGGTTTTCTTCAATTGCTTGCGATGATTTTTTAAGCAGGGTACTTGCCCCGATAAATGTTTCAATAAGCAATTCTTTAGCCGTGTCATAATCAATCCCTCTTTTTGTCGCATCATTTATTAAACAATCGATGAAATAATAGACATAGGCGGGAGTAGAACCGTTTACGGTGATAATTTCGTTCATTAAAGCGTCGTCAATTATTTTAACCGTACCGAGTTGTTTAAACAAGGTTGTTACAAAGTTTAAATGTTCCTCGTTTATATCATGACTATGACTTATCGCTATCGCCCCTAAAGACAGTTTTAAAGGAAGATTGGGCATAACTCTTATTACATGTTTAAAATAATTGTTTAAATATTTAATGGATATTCCCGCCGCAATGGATACTAGCGTACCCTTAAAGTCTTTTATTTCTGCAATTACTTCATCGATGTTTTGCGGTTTGACTCCTATTAAAACTATTTCGGAGTTTTTGCTTAATTCTTTCGAGCTGTCAAAGACGGTAAAACCTTTGGATTGATAATATTTCAAGGTATCTGTATTTAAAGTATATAAACCGATATGGCTAGGATGAATAAAGTTTTTAGCCGTTAAGCCGTCTAAAATGGCTTTATTCATATGACCTATTCCTATAAAAGATATTTTGCATTTCATCTTATCTGTCCGTCTCCTTTAACATAATATGTATAAGTGGTAAGTTCATTAACCCCCATAGGTCCTCTGGCATGCATCTTCTGAGTGCTTATGCCTATTTCGGCGCCCAAACCGAATTCATAGCCGTCGCTAAATCTGGAAGAAGCGTTTAAATAGATTACCGCCGCGTCGATATTATCTCTGAAATATGCATATGTTTGCCTATTTTCGGTTATGATTGTTTCACTATGTTTTGTTGAATATTCATGGATATGCTTTATCGCTTCATCAACGTTTTTTACCACTTTAACACCGATGATTAAATCCAAATATTCACGATCATACTCATTAGATAAAATTATATCGTCATCATAAGGCAATACAGATTGATCACCTCTGATTTCCACATTGTGCTCACGTAATTCTTTAAATAATTTTTTAATAAAATCTTCGGCAATATCCTGATGGATTAACAAGGTTTCCAAAGCATTGCATACGGAAGGTCGGGATGTTTTCGCATTAATGATGACTTTTGCGGCGATGTTTTCATCAAAGTCTTTATCAACGTATAAATGACAAATTCCGGCGCCCGTTTCAATAATGGGAACCAAAGAATTTTTTAAACAATAATTAATCAGGTTGGCACTGCCTCGAGGAATTAATAAATCGATTTCCTTTACTGAATGCATTAACTTTAAGGTAATGTCGCGATCGCTTGATTGAATTAAGTACACTAAATTTTCATTCAGCTTATTTTTAATTAAAGCTTTTTGAATGAGGCTGACCAATACTCTATTGGAATTTAACGCTTCCTTGCCTCCTTTTAAAACGCAGGCGTTATTTGACTTTAAACATAAAGCGGCGCAATCTGCGGTTACATTGGGACGTGATTCATAGATGATCGCAATCACCCCGAAAGGAACGGAAACCTTTTCGATGGTTAACCCGTTTTGATGAAGTTTTTTAGCCAATACTTTATGACACGGATCGTCTAATTTGATGATTTCTTCCATACCCGCAATCATACCGTCTATTTTTTTGTTGTCCAAAATCAAACGATCAATCATACTTGAAGACAAATGATTTTCTTTTGCCGCTTTGATATCCTTATCGTTTTCTTGAAGGATTAATTTTCGATTGTTGTCCAATTCGAAAAT
>JBHAFN010000012.1:0-2712 GCA_041856105.1 Bacillota bacterium | reverse complement strand
GTAAACAACGGTTTGTATTGATCGGGATCATTACCCATAATATATCCGCCCAAGAACATATTATATACCGTAGAACCGGCAGTTCTTAATTCTTTAAATATTGCCGTTCCTTCTCCGCCGGCAAGTTCAACAGTTATTCCGATTTGAGATAATTGTTGTTGAATCAAGGTTGCCTGAATGGTTTGCGCCGCATCGCTGGCATTATAAGCCAGATTTAAAGTTAAGCTTGTAACTCCCGCTTCGGCAAGTAAGGCTTTTGCTTTTTCCAAATCCTGTTCATACTTCTCAACATTGGCAAAATAGAAAGCGTTATTAGGAGGAAGAATGGAGTAAGGGTTTGTGTAGTACTCCTCGCTTACATATGCCGCAATATTCATTTCGTTCTTGTTTAAAGCGTACATAATTGCTTGTCTGACTCTTACATCCTTTAACTGTTCGGTTATGGTATTTAAGCCTAAATAACCTACTCTATTTTCACTGTAAGCATAGGTTGTTATCGTATTAAGATCTAAATCTTTGATTTCGCTTGGCAAAACAAATGTTGCGTCAATTTCTCCGGTTTGTAAAGCCAGTTTTCTGGTATCGGAATTACCGATAATTCTTAATACGACATTTTTAATATTGGCAACACCGTTATAATAGTACTCGTTGGCTTCAAATGCCAAATATTCACCACGTTTATATTCCGTCAATTTATACGGACCGGTACCTACCGGAGTTACCTCCAATTCATTTACCGAAAAATCGGCTACATCTTTATAAATGTGCTCAGGCATAATATATGTCTCGGTCGCAATATTGTTAATTGCGGCGGCACTTACACTTGGCAAATTAAAGTTAACCGTAAAGTCATCAACTTTTTCAAATTCAATCGGTTCATCATTAATCCATAAGCTGGTAAAATTACCGTTGTCTTTATTCGCTTTTTGAGTATATGTGAAAATTACGTCGTCCGCATTAAATTCTTCACCGTCAGACCATTTAACATCTTGCCTAAGCTTTACCGTAACTTGTAAACCGTCTTTTGAAACCGTTACTTCTTCCGCCAAAGCATTTTTAGTGCTTCCGGCTCCGTTAATTACCACTAACGGCGAATAAATCATATTAACTACGGTTAATCCCCACCTGTCTCCGGTAGTAATCGGATTGATGGAAGTAGGATCACTATCGATTGCGTATGTAAATGTATCGTTGTTAGCTTCAACAGACGAAGTCGGGTCAGTCGCTGTTGTCGTTTTACTGCCGCATGCCGTCAAAAATATTGATAATACAGCCAAACCGGCAAAGATGTTTTTCTTTTTAAACATTTTTCTCTCCTCCTCTTAATAAAAATTAAGTAATTCAATTATACACTATTTAATTTTAAAAAATATATTTGATACATTCTCTACAGTCATCTTTCATAACATCACCGCTTTCAAAAAAACTTTCCTCCCCTAAAAGGACGAAAGTTATTACTTCGTGATTCCACCTTAATTCAGAACAACCTCACGATTATTCTCTTATCGAGTATCAACATACTCTGTCATGATAACGGATGAAGCCGTTGTATCTTTTGGATACACTACTCAAAGGTCGCACTCATCGGATTTTATTTTCTTACTTCCACCAAATGTAAGATTCTCTGTAAAATTTCCTCCGACCCTTTACCTTGTCATCGTATTTGAAAACCATTATTACAAAATATATTTTTCATGTCAATAATTTTAATATTGGTCGATTTATATGGTAATAATTACCGAAATTTCTTTGTTAAAGTTTTTTAGATTGAGATATTAATCTAAATACCTGATTGGCGGTTTGTTTTAAATTGTTATAAGCGTTTTTATGGTTCATTGCTTCTTCTTTTGAACAAATATCTTTTAAAATGGAGAAACATGCGTCGATTCCTTCCTTATTGAGTAAATCTTCATCATTGATAATACCGGCAAATCCGATTACGGGTTTATGATGTTTTTTGGCCAGTTTAACAACTCCGATAGGCGCTTTCCCCATAACGGTTTGCTTGTCAAGCTTCCCTTCCCCGACTATTACATAATCTACATCAATAAGATCCTTTTCCAATTTTATGGTGTCGAGGATTAAATTGATCCCGGATTGAAGATTGGCATTTAAAAAAGTTTTAAAGGCAAATCCCAAACCTCCGGCAGCTCCGCAACCCGGATATTTGTCATCTGATTCGGGTTTATATTTTTTTAACTTGCGGATAAAACTGCAATGATATTTGTTCATTAATTTTACGGTAACATTATCGGCTCCTTTTTGCGGACCGTAAATATAACTCGCTCCGTTTTTACCGCATAAAGGATTATTTACATCGCAGGCTACATTAAAAGTACATTCTTTCAATTCAGGATTGATATTTGATTCATCAAGGTATTTAAAATCTTTCAATCCGACACATCCGAAAGGAAGTTCGTTTTTATTTTTATCTAAAAAACGATATCCCAATGCCTGTAACATACCTATTCCCACATCGTTTGTGGAGCTGCCGCCAATACCGATAATAAAATTTCTCGCTCCTTTATGGATAGCGTCGTTAATAATTTCTCCTACGCCGTATGAGCTGGTATAAAGCGGATTTCTTTCCTTTTCATTTAATAACGGTAAACCGATACATGCGGCTATTTCTATAATTGCCGTATTTTTATACATCCCGTACTCGGCATTAATTTTATTAAATAAGGGATGGTTAACTTTGACGTCAATTAT
>JBHAFN010000011.1:0-6026 GCA_041856105.1 Bacillota bacterium | reverse complement strand
GTTTTCTTTCGGGATTGGAATGATGGTAAAGGCCTTGATGATTTATTTGGATTTCAGAAGGATTAACAGCTTTGTAATAACTTTAATCGCTTCATTTACGATTACATTATTTTCTTTGATTTTAAGCTATTATCATCTTATTTCTAATCAGGATGTAGTTACGATAAGCACGATAATGCTGTTGGTTCCGGGTTTGGCTATTACCAACGCTATTAAAGATTTCTTATCCAATGATTTGGTAAGCGGGACAACCAGAGCGATGGAGGCTTTTATCATTGCGGTGTTTGTGGCGGTTGGCAGCGGTTTGGCTTTAACTATTTGGATTAAGCTGGGAGGCTTATTATGATATTGCGATTAATCGGGGTTTTACTTGCGTCATATGGATTTGGTCATATTTATAATATTAAAGGGAAAAAGCTTATTTTCGGGGCTGTCGGCGGTTTTTTGGGTGCTTTGGTTTATGAGGTGTGTTTATTGATGGGAATAAAGGAACTAATGGCTTTGTTATTCAGTTCAATGAGTATTTCGATATATGCGGAAATTATGGCAAGGCGCTTAAAAACTCCGGTAACCGGATTTATTTTAATCGCTTTGATCATATTGGTTCCCGGGGGTGGAATGTATTATACAATGTTGTATACGGCTAATGCGGAGGTCAGTAAAGCAATATTCACCGGTATTGATACTTTAGCTAAGGCGGGTGTTTTGGCTTTAGGGGCAATATTAATATCCAGTATTAAGAAATTACTGTTTAATGATAAAGTTTGATTTTAAAATTTATTTAAAAAAATAGTATAATAAAAAAAAGGAGTTATTTTTATGAAAAATATAAAGGGTTTGTTAGTTGCCGTAATCATTTTATTAATCGGGGCATGCAGTACCGCCGCTCCCGGCGTGGTAAATGAAACGGCTAAGGTAGATGTAAATGTTATAGCATTAAAGGGTCCTACGGCTATGGGGTTAGTTAAGTTTATGGATGACAGCGATAACGGTTTGATTACCGGTAATAATTATAATTTTGAAATTTTGTCCGCTGTTGATGAAGTGGCGCCTAAGATAATTAAAGGGGAGGTACAGATTGCGGCATTACCTTCCAATCTCGCTTCAGTAATTTATAACAACTCCAATGGAAAAATTGCGGTATTGGCAATAAATACTTTAGGAGTTTTGTATATTTGTGAAACCGGGGATAGTGTTAAAACAATAGCTGATTTGGCGGGGAAAACAATTTATGCCAGCGGAAAAGGGGCTACCCCGGAATATGCCTTGAACTATATTTTAAGCAGTAACGGTTTAGAGGTCGGTACGGATGTTTTTGTGGAATGGAAGAGCGAGCATGCGGAATGTGTAGCTGCCATTGTTCAGGATGAAACGGCGATTGCGATGTTGCCTCAACCTTTTGTAAGTGCTGCGCAAAGTAAAAACGATAAGATTAAAGCTTCCTTAAGTTTAAGTGAAGAATGGGATAAGCTGAATAACGGCAGTTCATTGGTTATGGGGGTTGTAGTTGCCCGAAAAGATTTTATTGAAGAAAATCCCGAGGCGGTGGAAGAATTTTTAAGTAATTATGAAGCTTCAATAAAGTTTTTGAATGAGAATAACGCTGAAGCGGCGACTTTAATCGGAAAATATGAAATAGTTGAGGAGGCTGTAGCTTTAAAAGCATTGCCTGCCAGCAATATAGTGTTTATTACCGGAAACGAGATGAAAGAAAAGCTTTCCGGCTATTTATCGGTTTTATTTGAACAAAATCCTGCATCCGTAGGCGGTGCTTTACCTTCAGATGATTTCTATTATGGAGCAAAATAAAAATAAACTTTTGGCAATCATATTTTGGTTGGTTATTTGGCAAATTGTCAGCACGATAATTAATGAGGAGATTCTTCTTGTTTCTCCTTTTACCGTATTAATCAGAGTATTGCAATTATTATGGGAACCAAAGTTATATTTGGCCGTTTATACTTCTTTGGGTAGAATTCTTTCAGGTTTTGTCTTTGCGCTTATATGTGGAATTGTTTTGGCGATATTGTCCGATAAATATGAATCCGTTAAAGACCTGTTGGCGCCGTTTATCTTTGCAATTAAGTCCGTTCCGATTGCATCGTTTATAATCCTGGTTTTAATATGGGTCAGCTCGGCTTATATCTCGGTAGTGATTTCTTTTGTAATGGTATTCCCGATTTTATACGAGAATATCAGAAAAGGAATAGGTGCAACCGACAGGAAACTACTGGAAATGGCCGATGTATATGGAGTAAGTGCTTTTCATAAAATAAAATATATTTATTTTCCAAGCATTCTCCCGTTTGTACAAAGTGCCGGTTCATTGGCTATAGGATTGAGTTTTAAGGCAGGTATTGCGGCTGAGATTATCGGCATGCCTAATAATACGATTGGTGAATATTTATATAAGTCCAAAATATACTTTAATACCGCTGACTTGTTTGCTTGGACATTAATTATCATCTTTTTAAGTGTCTTTATGGAAAAAATATTTATGTTTGTTTTAAATAAAGCGGTTAAAGGATTGGAATCGGAGGAATAGGATGATCGTTTTTGAAAACGTATCTAAAAGATATGCAGATAAGATTGTTTTAAAAGATTTTAGTATTTCCTTTTATGAAAATAAGATTAATGTGCTGTTTGGTAAATCCGGTATCGGTAAAACAACCATATTAAACCTATTGATGGGAATTGATAAAGCCGACAGCGGAGTAATTAACGGACTTGCCGGATTAAAAAAATCTTCCGTTTTTCAAGAAGATCGTTTGTTGGAGAGCTTAAGTGTTTCATTAAATATCAGATTGCCCGTTTTATATAAAGATAAAAAAGAGGTTATTAATGAAATTAAAGATAATCTGGCATATATCGGTATGGCTGATTATTTAAATAAACCGGTTTCTTCTTTATCGGGGGGGATGAAAAGAAGGGTCGGGATTTTAAGAGCTATAATGAGTGATTTTGATGTAATCTTCTTTGATGAGCCGTTAAAAGGTTTAGATAAGGAAAATAAAGATAAGATTATGTATTTAATCAATCGCTATATTAAGGATAAAATCGTGTTTTGGATAACCCATGATATAAATGATTTAAAATATTTTGAAAGTTATGTGTTGTTTGATTTGGATAAGGCGGGTTTATTCAATTGAACTGTCAATAACTTTTTTTATGTTGTTTTTACGACAGCTGTTTCTAATGGTAAAGAATGTTCCGATGCTTAAAAAGAAGAAAAATAAGGCAACTCCGATATATTCTAAAATAAACAATTCCGAAAACGCAATAATCGAAGCTATACTCAAAAATATGGCAATTGCCTGACCTCCTATGGAATAATTTAAGGTTGAAGATCTTTTATTTAACAATTCCTTTAAGTTTTCTTTATCCAAAAATGAAAAACGATGTCCTGTTACTTTTTTTCTTTGCCTGTTTGCTTTAAATGAATTGACAGAAAGGACAAAGATGCTTATGGATAGTAAAAACATCCATATTAATGCAGGCACCCAGTCAAACATGGTATATTCAAAAATATTCAATAATACGAAAAACGGTACAAATGATAAAAGTATGCCGCCTACCCCTAGCGATGTCAGATCGGTATGTTTATCTAAAAGATCAATATCTTGGGCAAGATCCTCCAGTTTGGTATGCGGGTCATAATTTTTTTTAAAGGTGTCTTTACTTAGTTTCTCATCTGTGGAAAGGTTATTTATCGCTTCCGATAAAGCGGTTTGATCAATGTAATCTGCAGCTTCTTTTTTTAATGACATGTCATTCTCCTATTCTATAATGTTGTCTAACACTTTTTTAATATTGTTTCTTCTTAACGAGTTTCTTATCAAGATGTAATTTGCCAATGACGTGATTGTAAACATCATTCCCAATCCGTATTCTATTTGAGTGAAGTTAAGCAAAAATATTAAAGAAAATACGGAAAAGGTAATTAAGCATATGTGAGTACATATTGCCATAATCATATCTTTCTGACGGCTGTCTTTTAATATGTTCAAATGCATTTTATCCAAGTAAGAAAAACGGTGTCCTTTAAGCGATTTACTGATTGCGAATAAGTTTTTATTTCCGATTATTATAATAAACAGGCACATTATAATTATGGCAACAGCTATGCTTATTGCAATCAAAATAAAAACGGATGATATTTTAAAAAGATTGATTAATATTAAAAAAGTAGCCGGTGCAAGGGAAAAACCGGCTGAGCCCAATGCTAATTTATCTGTACTTTTATCAGCTTCATTAATTGAGGCGGTTATTTCTTCCATTTTGGTATACGGGTCATAGTTTTTAGCAAAAGCATTGTTTTTTTCATTCTTTGCATTGCTTATTTCTTCAACTGCATTTATTAAAGCGTTGCCATCTATTAAATTTTCAGCCTTGTATTTTTCAGACATGGTTCTTCTCCGTTTATACCTTAAATAATATCATAAAAGCGATGGGTGTGATAAACTTAAATATGGTGAAGATAATGATAATTGATAAAAAAGATTACAGACTGGCAAGTGAGGCATTAAAAAATAATAAGGTTGTTGCTTATCCTACCGATACGGTTTACGGTTTGGCGGTCAGGTTTGGCAGTGAAAAGGCAAGGTTAAATTTGGTTGCAAGAAAAAAACGACCGGAAGAGAAGTATTTTCCGGTGATGGTCAGTGATATTGAAATGATGGAGAAGATTGCAGTAATTAATGATTCTGCCAGAAAAATCATCGAAAAATTTATGCCCGGTCCTTTAACGGTAGTTTTAAATAAGAAGATAGATTTTGGAGATAACGGTACTCTTGCGATTAGAATTGCTCATGACGAAACCCTAAAAAAAATAATTGAGGAAATCGCTTGTCCTATTTTTTTGACCAGCGCCAATCTATCCGGCAATCCGGTTTGTAAAACGGCTTTAGAAATAGAAGAAAGCGGCTTAGCTGATATTATAGTTGATGGAGAAATTTTAGATGGTACCGCCAGTACGATAATAGATCTTACCGGAGAAGAAATAAAGGTTTTAAGAGAAGGTCCAATATCTTTAGGGGATTTATTGACTATAAAAGGTAGCAGATAGTTTTTCCGCTTTCGATTATAATCGAAAGTGGAAAGAAGGATATTAACGGACTATATTCTAAGGGGAAATTATCTTAATCAGATAAATCAATTTAAAGATAAGCCAATAATAAAAATATTAACCGGAATGAGAAGAGTTGGGAAATCAACTATTTTAAAAATGGGAAGTAATATTCTTTTAAGCTCGATTCCTGAAGATAATAAAATATTTTTAAATTTTGAATCTTTTAATCTTTTAAGAGTACGAAATGCTGAAAAGCTCACTGAATACATTCAGATAACAATGAGTGGGAAAGAAGGAAAAAATGTAACTGTAGATACAGTCATTAATTATTTGAATTTTTGCCAACAAGCTTTTTTAATTAAGAAAGTATCCAGATATGATACCGTGGGTAAAAAGCTTCTTAAAATAGATGAAAAATATTACTTAACAGATCATGGTTTTAGGCAGGCTAAAGGTTTTTCTAATATTGCTGATATTGAAAGAACTTTGGAGAATATAGTTTATATGGAGCTGTTGTCCAGAGGTTTTAGGGTTAAAATCGGCAAAGTAAACGCAAAAGAAATAGATTTCATAGCGGAAAAAGATAAATAAAAATACTATTATCAGGTTTCTTATTTACTTGAAAGTGAATCGACTCGTGAAAGAGAATTTGGAGTTTATAGTGAAATTACCGACAATTATCCGAAGTTTGTTCTTTCAATGGATACTTTAAATTTCAGCCGGGGAGGTATCATTCATAAAAATATTGTGGATTGGCTTTTAGAGAACTGATAATTACACTCGGTATTTTTAAGATGTAGATTACAATGTATATCAAATTAGGGATAACTAATTTGGATAATTTTGGTGAGCTTTATACCGGAGCATAGCCTAAGCTTATCATTCTCACAGTTTATTTTAAATAAAAGGTAAATCCGATTTATATATTTAATCTCTTCAATATATAAATTGTATTTTT
>JBHAFN010000010.1:0-8900 GCA_041856105.1 Bacillota bacterium | reverse complement strand
TATCAGTCAGATTATCAACAATAATTACATAAGCACAATTTGTATTGATACGATTATTTAAGAAAGTCTTAAACCTGCCGTTTTCAAATTGCTAAACGCCCGCATTTAGTTTAAAGCTTGTTACAAAAAAGGACTTCCACATTTCATCGTAAAAAGTCCTTTTTTAAAATTATTTTTTTAAATATCTTTGACGGTACCGTTCAAATCATCATTCAATATCGTCTTAATACCGCTGCTGATCGACAAAACAACTCCCCATACCATTACCCCGAAAATCAAAATAATAGGCAGATAATTCAAATTGAATAATATTTCCTTAAATATAAATACAAATTCATAAGCGCTCCTGTAAGAACGCACACATACTGCCGATAAAAATACCATAATATAAAATACACTTGCCTTTCCAAATAAAATGCCGGATTCCCCATAAATCATTTTCCTGATTTGTTTATCCGTCATTCCAACCGTAGAAAGCAATTGGAATTCTCTTTTCCTTGCTCTTAAATTACCATGAAAACTGTTATAGGCATTGGAAAGGGCAAGCACTGTAAGGATGATTTGAATTCCGAAATTCAACAAATGCTCATTTCGTAATTGTTCCTCATCAGCCGCATTATTGATTATATCATTCGTCGTTTCATGGTCGTTTTCAGGAATGTATGAAGCTATTATTCGTTCGCAAGTGGCGGAAACCTTATCTAAATTTTCCTCAGCTTTAATTTTAACGGTATAGTAATTTGTCGGATCCGCCTCATCTTGACCGTATTCTTCAATAAACCGTTCAAGATTTTCCGTTCGAGTAAATACATATATACCATTTTGATTTTGGGCATTCAGATCAAACGGAAAATCCTCGATATAACCGTCGATATGAATCGGCATCTGTTTTCCGTCCGCATAATAACGAAGCACGATGTTTTTCTCATCACTGTCGGTCAAGCTGATATATTTTCTAAACGCATATGGGATGTTATTTTTGGCGGATATTTTATTTAACATAATATAGTTCGCCCCTGTATTTAATTTATTCATAGCGATTATACCGTTAAAATCTTCATTTGATAATCCTATCATATTTACATACAAATTTTCAAAAGCTTTTTCCCCCGATTCGACAGCTTTTTTTAACTCGGCGGATTCAAACCCCGCATTATCTTTAATATAAAACTTAAAACTCTTCTCCGCATAGATATGCAATTCATCAATTCCCGCTACTTTCCGTATATCACTTATCAATTCTTTGTCCAAATAAGATGCCGTATATATTTGAGAAGTAAAATTATACGGATCGTTATATTTTCCGTAAATAAAATTTACGGTTCTGTAAGCCTGCGATACAAGTACTAAAGTCATAACCATAGCCGATAGTATTATTGCTAAAATGATCGTGTTATATGTCAAATTATATGCTTTAAAATAGTCTTTGGCTAAGGTTTTTTCTATCTTACCGTCTATCTTGGATTTCCCGTCCTTTACCTTCCCTTTGATAATTCCCGTAAGCCCTTCGACCACATTAAGCTTCGCACTCTTTTTTGCCGGTATAATTGCGGACAAATATACCGTTAAAAATGCAAAAATCAAAATAATGGATACAAGCGGTAAAGATAAGGAAACCGTTTGAAATTCTGTACTCCTCATTTTTTCACCAAATATATCGGACATGTTCTTATAGGTGATAAAGTTGTTCAGCCACATCAGATAAAATAACAGATTGGCAGTTAAATACGATATGAACGTACCGGCTAAAATTGGAACAATCCCGATTTTAACAGCCTTTAACCTTATCATCTTTTTTATCTGCTTTTTTGTCATTCCTACGCTCTTCAATAAAGCCAGCTCTTTTATATCTCTGTTATTCCACACATTAAAAGCACCATAGATCATAACCGAAAACAATAACACCAACACCATACAAACCCCATAAGATTCAATCCATTCTTCCATTACCGACTTAGGAGGAATTAAACCGGACGGATAAATCATTTGATACTCTAAAATGGCTTTATTGAAATACGATCTTCCGCTATCTATCGACTTTTTATAATCAATTTGGAAATCGTTTAAGATCCTTTTTGTCAATGTATATGTATCTCTCGCGTTTTTATACCAAATAAAAACTTCTATATCAGCGAAATTTTTCAATATATACTCTTTACTTTCATCTTCCAGTACCCCTATTAAAGCGCTTTCCTCAAAACTGTTTTCATAATCACGATATTCGCCGACAAGCGTATACACTTTTTCATTTACCGTAAGTGTAGAACCTATCTTATACTCTTTGTACATTTCAAAAAAACGAGTAGGGGCGATTAATTCATTACCTGAACTTACATTTCGCCCGGAAACAATTTCAAATCCTTTTAAATTCCTAAAATAGGCTCCTTTTTCGATGATTACCGCATTCAAATCGGTTGAAACAAACTTATCGAAAGAAACTTTCTTAATATCACTATTATTAAAAAGCTCTTCCATCATGTTTACATTTACATCCGTAACAGAAACATGATAATCACCTATTGTGGAAACTATATAGTGATGTTGTTGGGCTTTGATCGTTCCGATAATAAATACAATCGTTCCAAGCAAAACCACAGCCAGAAAAATGGATAATCTGGTCGCCAGTGTATCTTTTTTATTATTATTTATTTGAGAATAAGAGAGTTCACTGATGATTTTCATAATCCATCCCCTCTATCTGATTTAATCTTCCGTCAACCATCTTATACACCTTATCACATGAATTAGCCACTTTTTCATCATGGGTAATGATCATGATTGTCGATTCGAAACGTTTATTTACCAATCTGAATAAGGATGTGATTTCTTCCGAATTTCTTCTATCCAAATTCCCCGTCGGCTCATCTGCCAAAATAATAGCAGGTCTTGTAATAAGACTTCTTGCAATAGCTACTCTTTGTTGTTCTCCACCGGACAGCTGTTTTGGAAAACGATCGAGTTTTTCTTTTATACCCAATGTAGATATTATTTCATTAAAATATTTTTCATCTTCTCTTTTATTATCGAGTAAAAGCGGTAATAATATATTTTTTCTGACGCTGATATTAGGTATCAAATTAAAAAACTGATAAATCACACCGATATTTCTTCTACGAAAAACCGTAAGCTCTTCCTTCCCTAATTTTGTTATATTTTTATCTTGAATATAAATCTCACCGCTTGTAGGTTTATCTACACCGGCTAACAGATGCAACAAAGTCGATTTTCCGGAACCGCTGTCCCCAACAACAGCAACCAAATCTCCTTTCTGCAGCTCAAAATTTATATCCGTAAGAGCATTGACCTTTACCCCGGAATCATATGTCTTTGTTAAGCCGGATGTTTTTAAGATACTCATATTAAAATTCCTCCTTAATTTTTCTATACAATAACAAAGTTAAGTGACCGGAAAATGACTGAAAAACACAAAAAAGACAAGTTACAAAACCCGTCATTTTTACTATTTATAAAATCTAAGTTCAAAACAATTTGATGTTTTACCTCTTGAATAAATCAGCTCTCCGTTTTGTTTTTCCAGTATTGTTTTTGCCATGGGCAAACCGATACCGTACCCTTTGGAATCCTTGTTTTCTTTATAAAATCTTTTATAAACTTTTTTAAGAACCGCCTCGGACATTCCTTCGCTAAAATCTTCTACGATTATACTCTGATAAATATTGGCTTCTTGCAAATAAACTTTTATCCCTTTATCCTTTGACGCTTCCATTCCGTTTTTCAAAATATTAAATATCGCTTCATAGGTCCATTTCCTATCACAAATCAGCTTAAAATCTTCGCCCGAAACGGGAATGGTAAACTTTCTGCTTGCAAAAATTATTTCCATCTCCGTAATAACTTCATGCATTAAATCTTTTACATTTACGATTTCTTTCTTCATTTTAATCGTACCGGAATCTAACGCAGCCAGCTTTAACAGAATATCAACCAACCGATGCAGTCTATTCGTGCTGTTTCTTATACGATTAATATATTCTATTTTATTTTCTTCATCTTCTTCCATCAAATCAAGCATAAGTAAAACACCCGTTAAAGGCGTTTTCAACTGATGGGCTATATCTTCCGTATATTCTTTTAATATTTCTTCATTTTTTACAGCCTTATCCGTTATGATTTTTTTCTCACCGATAACTTTTATAATCTCATCTCTAAGTCCGCCAAATTCATCATCAATAACTTCATAATTATCCATATTTGTATCTAACGAGTGTAATAGAGAAAATATATCGTCTATCTTCGCCTTTATTTTATTTCTTTTACGTTTCTCATTAAAAATAAGCAATATAAGAACAATTGCGTTTACAAAAACAAGACAGCTTAACGTAACCACATCAAATCTGGGACTTATAAAAACAGTTAACAATGATAGAATCAGACTCAGAAAGATTATTAAAAATATTTCTTTATTCTCCTGCACGGTTTTTATCCTCCCACATATAACCGATTCCTCTAATCGTTTTTATATGCTTACCGTAATCTTTCAACTTATGTCTAAGCCTTTTAATCGTAACGGTCAGAGTATTATCATTTACTTCATATAAATCATATCCCCATACCGAATCAATTATTCTTTCTCTGACAACGTTAGTATTCCTGTTTTCCAAAAGAATATTAAGGACTGAAAATTCCTGTCTGCCGAGTTCTAAATTTTCGTCATTTAATTTCGCTGTCATTGCATTTAAATTCAACCTTAAATTACCGAACGCCATTTCCGCAGTATGCATATTTTTTCTTCTGAAAAGATTATCTATCCTGGCTTTTAAAATCGGCAGGGAAAACGGTTTGATTATATATTCGTTTGCCCCCTTTTCAAAGCCTTTCAACACATATTCATCGCTGTTTTTTACCGTAAGCATAATGACAGGTATGTCGGAAAACTCTCTTAACCACTTCAGGTAGTCAAAACCCGAACCGTCAGGGAGATTAACATCAAGTATGAGCAAATCAAAATCCTTTAAATCAATATTTTCCGCAACAAATAAATTTTCTAAAACGACAGTTTCAATATCATATCGTTTCAAGAATGTCCTAACGGCAAAAGATATTGTGTTATCATCTTCAATCATCATTATTTTCATAAGACATCCTCCTTAAAAACAATATTATTAATGCTCCGAAGCCGGATATGTCATTTTGTATACGAACATGAAGCACTGCATAAAGTATTTATAGAAATCATACTACAAATATTGAATATATTCACTCGACATCAATTTATAAATTGCTTTTCAAATCGCTCAGTTTATTTAAAATAAAACTCGGATAAACCTCAGATCTAAAATAAACAGATCCATTTATATTTGATATAAAAATTTTTTATAACAAAAATATAGCCGATGCAATGCTGAAGTAAATGATTATGGAAAATGTGTCAACTATGGTTGTAATTAACGGTGCAGCCATAATAGCCGGATCAAGTTTAATCTTTTTAGCAGCTATAGGAAGAATACATCCGACCAGCTTTGCAATAACAACCGTCGCAATAATGGAAAATGAAACAACTATCGCCAGTTTAAGATTTTGATTGATTAAATATATTCTTATTCCGTTTGCCAAAGCTAAAATACCGCTTACAACAAGCGAAATCTTAAATTCCTTGAATACAACCTTAAAAAAATCGTTAAATGTAATTTCATCGACCGCCAGACCACGAATAATTAAGGTGGAGCTTTGTGAACCGCAATTCCCGCCGGTATCCATCAACATAGGAATAAACGAAACTAAAATCGGCATCACTTCAAAAGCGTGCTCATAATTAGAAATAATGCTTCCGGTTATGGTTGCGGAAAACATTAAGATCAAAAGCCAAACAACCCTGTTTTTCGCATGCTCCCAAACCGATGTGGCTAAATACGGCTTGTCATTTGCACTCATCGCCGCCATTTTTTGCATGTCTTCGGTTGTTTCCTCAGTTAAAACATCAATCGCATCGTCAATTGTAACGATTCCTACAATACAACCCTCCACATCCAATACGGGCAATACCATTAAGTCGTATTTCTGCAACCTTTTCGCAACTTCTTCTTTATCATCATATGTATGCGCAAAGATGAAATCTCTGGTCATAATCTCTTTTATTAAAACATCATCATCACTTAACATTAAATTTTTGGCACTGACAATTCCGATAAGCTTTCTGCTGTCCACAACATAACATGTATATACCGTTTCGCTGTCAATACCGACCCTTTTAATTTTTTCCAAGGCTTGTTTAACACTCATATTTTCCGTAAATTCGATAAATTCTACGGTCATAATGCTGCCAACGGTGTCATCTTTATATTGCAATAAATCGTTAATGTCTTTCCTTACGTCCGGATCAACTTTATCCAAAAGCTGAGTAACCAGATTGGAAGGCATATCGCTTAAAAAATCAACCGCATCATCGGTATATAAAGAGTTGATTACCTTTACTATTTCCGAATTATTAAATATTTTAATCAACCTGTTTCTTTCTTCACTGCCTAAATAAGAAAATACTAAAGCCGCTTGTTCTTTTCCAAGCAATCTGAAAACCATTGCCAACTGATTATCGTTTAAATCCGCCATCATTTCAGCCAAATCAACCGGATTTAGCTTAAGCAATGATTGATGTAATTCCTTTAGCTCATGCGCATTTAAAAGTTCAATTATTGTTTTTACATCCATTATTATTTATCTCCTATTCTAATTGTCAGATATAACAGTTAGATTAGGAACTATAAAAACCGTTATATCTATGTGTTTATTGTATTGTTGCTACTCGGCAAATCATCCATAAATATAACCCTCCTGCTTTTATAAAATAACACCAAATAAACCTTTTATCAATCAAAAAATCATCTGAAATACAGCTTTTAGCAAATCAGCAATCAAGCTTTTATTAATATATCGTTATTACATTATGAAATTAAAAATTATATCTTATAAAACCTTACAGCTATCTTTAAACATAATATTAAAACTTTTTCTTTTGAGTCTTTCCCTAACCTTCGGGATAAACGGATGCTGTTTTTTCACAGCACAAAAGAACTCACAAAACTTGGCATACGTCAAAACAAGCGGTTGCTTATAGAAAAGGACTTCAGCAATTTTTTACTGTCTTGAAAGTGTTAAAGACAGGATTATATATAAAAATAGAAGAATTAATAATGGTGTAGCAGAAAGTCAAAATAATATTTGCCTCTCCTATTTACAATTCAAGAGATATTGGAAATCATGAAAGAAGAAGGAAAAGAATTATGTATGTGATTAACAAATCCGGTTTCAATCTATAATTTATATTTTTTTGGATTACATCTTAAAAAGCGACTAAATTTTTTATTCATTCAGTCGCAATTTTATTTTATTATTTTCACACTTTTCTGGTGGAGTCGTCCACACTACTTGGTGGAAACCCTTTTTTATGGAATTTCATCCCGCCAACACTAAAATTTACAGAACCAAAAAAACAGATGATTTAGGGGAGATAATCTCTCTTTTTCATCCGTTTTAAATCCTCATGAGATTTTATATTCTCAAAATTTATTTATTTTTTATTTCTTGAACAAAATCGTATAATTCTTTATCTTTACAACCCTCTTCAAAGCATTGCAGGAATCGGGAAGTAAGCGCCGTTTTAACCATTTCAGGATCAATTGATTTTAATCCCTCAATTAAAGGCTTCGAGATTTCTCTCTTAACTTTATCCAATAAAATAACGTTTCTGTTTTGAGATTCTTTTCTGTCCGCAGGATAACCGTTACCGGCAGGAGAACCAAATGCTTTTTCAAAAATATATTTAAGATTTAATTCTGCACCCCACCCAAACCCTTTGGCAAAAGGAATGGATAAGGCGTTCCCGTTATTAATTTGTAAGAACAGATATGCATCGGTAGGCTCTAAACAATAACCGCACACTACCCCCGGATACATATTACAAGACATTAATGCCCCTTGTCCGGTACCACAACCGGTAACCACGAAATCAACCGCCCCGGAATTTAACAACAATGCGGCTTGAATACCTATATGCATATAAGTAAGCCTTGGATTATCACAAGGATAAAGTTCAGGTAAATCTCCAGGATTATCAATATACACCATTCCGGTATTATAAACCTCATGTCCCAATGATAAAGCTACATCTTTAAGTTGGGTTAGAATTATTTCATTTTTTGATGCCTGCGAAAACTCATTTATTAATGCTATCTTCATTTATTCCTCCTATTCATGATTATAAGTAACTTCATCTAAGAAAGTATACTTATTATCCGACCCTATAATTTTAACATAATCCATTACAAATTGTTTTATCGCCAATTCCGCATTCATGCACATTTCCAAATAATCCTTGCCGTTATTATACGCTTCAAGCATGGCACCAGCCGCAACTTTAAAAGCATCCGTACAAACATTAATTTTATTAATCCCATACTTTACGGCTTTTTTCAGATTTTCTTCTCCCGATCCTGAACCCCCATGTAAAACCAAAGGAATATTTAAGGTTTCTTTTAACGTTTTCAACCTTTCAAAATCAAGTTTGGGAATATAGCCTTCGGGATACTTTCCATGAGCGGTCCCTATAGCCACCGCCAGACAATCAACCTCGGTTCTTTGCACAAATTCCTTTGCAAGATTTATATCCGTATACAAATCATCCTTAAGATTATCATTGTCATCAGCCATTCCCACATGACCGAGTTCAGCCTCAACGCAAACATTCTTTTGATGAGCAAGCTTGGAAATCACCGAAGTTTTTTTAACGTTTTCTTCAAAAGGTAAAGAAGAACCGTCAAACATTACGGAGGTAAATCCTCTTTGTATACAATCAACAATTACATCCAACTTTTGCCCGTGGTCATGATGTAAAGCAACCGGCATTTTAGATTTTTTCGCAAGATTGACAATCAAAGGAATCATCT
>JBHAFN010000009.1:0-3447 GCA_041856105.1 Bacillota bacterium | reverse complement strand
TTCGGTTCGGTTCATCGTGCCCATGCGTCAACCGTAGGTATCGCCACTCATTTACCTAGTGCATGCGGCTTCCTTGTTCAAAAAGAAATTGAAAACTTAAGTGCGGCGATTGATAATCCTAAACGTCCGCTAGTGGCTATTTTGGGTGGCGCAAAGGTTTCCGATAAGATTGCGGTTATTGAAAATTTATTAAAGATTGCCGATAAAGTTATTATAGGCGGCGGAATGGCTTATACATTCATATACGCTAAGGGGTATAGTGTCGGCACCAGTTTGTTGGAAGCCGATCGTGCACAACTTGCGAAAGAATTTTTAGAAAAAGGAAAAGATAAATTAATTCTTCCGGTTGATAATGTGGTTGCGAACGATTTCTCCAATCCTACGGAAATTAAAACCGTATTATCTACGGAAATTCCTGACGGATTTATGGGACTTGACATCGGTGAAAAAACAATCGAATTATTCAGAAAAGAATTGCAAGGAGCTAAAACGGTTGTTTGGAACGGCCCTATGGGAGTATTTGGAGATCCTCGTTTTGCGAAGGGTACAGTTGAGGTTTGTAAAATTTTAGCCAACCTTGATGATGCGATGACGGTAATCGGCGGCGGTGATTCTGCGGCTGCGGCTATTCAACTCGGTTTCAGTGATAAGTTTACGCACATCAGTACCGGAGGAGGCGCATCACTTGAATATATGGAAGGTAAAGAATTACCTGGTATTGCCATAATTGAGGAGAAGGCTTAATGAGAAAACCGATAATTTTTGGAAACTGGAAAATGAATAAAACCCGTCAAGAGGCTCTTGACTTCGTATCGGGAATTGAAAAAGTTTTAAGCGGCAATGAAAAGGCGGTATATGGAGTGGCTGCGCCGTTTACGTGTTTGGAATTTTCCGTCATTAATGCTGAAAATTTAATGATTGCGGCTGAAAACTGTCATTTTGAAGATGCCGGCGCTTATACGGGTGAAGTCAGTGTACCGATGTTGAAAGATATCGGGGTTAAATATTGCGTTATCGGTCATTCCGAAAGAAGAAGTATGTTTAACGATACTGATGAAACGGTTAATAAAAAAGCTAAGAAATTAGTGCAGGCGGGAATTGTTCCGATTGTATGTATCGGTGAAAGTGAAGCCGAATATGATGCCGGATTAACCGAAAAAGTAATTCGTACGCAATTAAACGGCAGTTTGGCTGCGCTTAGCGCTGAAGAAGTTGCGGGAATTGTAATTGCCTATGAACCTATATGGGCAATCGGCACCGGTAAATCGGCTACAAAAGAAATAGCTCAGAATTGTTGTCATATTGTGCGTGATGAAATTAAAAATATGTTTAATGAAGATACTGCCGCTAAAGTTCGTATTCAATATGGCGGTTCCGTAAAACCGGAAAACATTGCCGAATACATGGCTTGCGAAGATATTGACGGGGCATTAATTGGCGGTGCTTCATTAAAGGTTGATTCATTTACAGCAATTATTAATGCTACAAAATAAATTACTTTCAGCTTAGGCTGTTTGTATATAAATGGTAATTTTGAGGAGGATAAATAAAAATGCCAATTATTATTGATGTTTATGCACGTGAAGTTATTGACTCTCGTGGAAACCCTACTGTAGAAGTAGAAGTAACTACCGAATCCGGAGCGTTTGGACGTGCTTTGGTTCCAAGCGGGGCAAGTACCGGGGAAAGAGAAGCGTTGGAATTGAGAGATGGCGATAAATCTCGTTTTGGCGGTAAAGGTGTTTTAAAAGCGGTTGAAAATGTAAATGAAGTTTTAGCTGATGTTGTCATCGGAATGGATGTTACCGATCAAACAGGTATCGACAAGGCGATGATTGCGGCTGACGGTACTAAGGATAAATCTAATTTAGGGGCTAATGCATTGTTGGGTGTTTCCATGGCCAGTGCAATTGCGGCGGCTAATTATTATGGTATGCCACTTTATAAATATTTTGGCGGATTTAACGCAAAAGTATTACCTGTGCCAATGATGAACGTTTTAAATGGCGGTAGTCATGCCGATTCTACTGTAGATTTCCAAGAATATATGATTATGCCTGTAGGCGCTCCAAGCTTAAAAGAAGCATTGCGTATGGGTTCTGAAATTTTCCAAAATTTACGTAAAGTATTAAAGAGTAAAGGGTATAACACCAATGTCGGTGATGAAGGCGGATTTGCGCCTAGCTGCAAAGACGGAAATGAAGAACCGCTTGAATTGATCGTTGAAGGCATTAAAGCGGCAGGATATGTTCCGGGTGTTGACGTATGTATCGCTATGGACGTTGCGGCAAGTGAATTCTACAATACCGAAACTAAGCAATATGAATTGAAAAAATCTTCCGGTGGAGTTAAGACTACTGATGAAATGATTGATATGTATGCTGAGTGGGTAGAAAAATATCCTATTATCTCCATTGAAGACGGTCTTGGTGAAAGAGATTGGGACGGTTGGAAAAAGCTTACTGAACGTTTAGGGGATAAAATTCAACTTGTCGGAGATGATTTGTTTGTTACAAATCCGGCTATCTTAAAAGAAGGTATTGAAAAAGGTATTGCAAACTCTATCCTAATTAAAGTTAATCAAATCGGTACATTAACTGAAACTTTGGATGCTATGCAAATGGCGGAAAGAGCAGGATATACATGCGTTGTTTCTCATAGATCAGGGGAAACTGAAGATACTACGATTGCCGATATTGCGGTTGGATTAAATGCCGGTCAAATTAAAACCGGTTCAATGAGCCGTACAGACCGTATTGCCAAGTACAATCAATTAATTCGTATTGAAGATGAACTTGGTTCCGTAGCTGAATTTTTGGGTAAAAAAGCATTTTATAACGTTGATTTAAAATAATCTGAAATAAACCTATCTTTCATTTGGTTATGAGAGATAGGTTTTTTTGGTTAATAAGTACTTCCGTATTTTTAACATATTTTAGAATTACAAAGCTAATTTTCGCAATCACAACGGGTATATATGTTGATAGAAAGGTAAGTGAATATGTCTATTTATAATACTATTGATTTATTTGGAACATCAATAAATACTCTAAAGAAAAATGCAATTATGGTAAAACTTTCCGGTGTAAATGAAAAAAGAATGTTCAATGAGTTTAGTCAATGGGATATGCATTTAAATGATGGATTTTAGAAATAATCAGTAGTACCAAGGAAACGATTAATATTAATTCTGCGGATATTAAAGCAATTGAATTAGGGATTGTAAAAAAATTTCACGATAACTGCCTCTAGTGTTTTGGCGACAACGTGTATTGTCCCAAGAATAGAAATAGAATTAAGTAATCAGATCATTGTTCTACTTTCTGAAAATTTTACAATAGTTACATCTTTAATTGATTGGGCAAAATCTAATAATGTTAATCTTATAGATAAATTTAATTTACAAAATGTCTTACTGAATAATCAAAAATTATCGGATTATATCAT
>JBHAFN010000008.1:0-2922 GCA_041856105.1 Bacillota bacterium | reverse complement strand
TTATAAACACTTTGATATTCAAAGCACAATCCCCTTCAATTCCCTAAAGATATTGCACAAGAATTTCCCGAAATCATGTAAACCCTTTATGTAAGGGCTTTTATTTATATTTTGCGATATAATGAACATTTTTTATTTTGGTAATTTTTTTCTTAAATTATTCTTTTATAGCGCTATAAGATTAATTGACATAACCTTGTTAAAATGGTATATTTTACTAGTATTCTAGCATTATAAAATCTATTATCACCATAGGGACGATGATTAGATGGCGGTTTACAAATATTTATGGAGGTACAAGATGAGTACAGGAAAAGTAAAATGGTTTAACGCTGAAAAAGGATACGGATTTATCACTTCCGATGAAGGTCAAGATATTTTCGTACATTTCTCAGCAATCACAGGTGAAGGTTTCAAAACTTTGGATGAAGGTCAACAAGTAAGTTTTGAAGTTACTAACGGTGATCGTGGACCCCAAGCTACTAACGTCGTTAAGCTATAATTTATAAAAATTAAATCGAGTTAGGTGAAAAAAGAACTGCAAAGTTCTTTTTTATTTTTTTATCGCCGTAACTCTGACAAACATTCCTTTACTTTTAAAATAATCATTTGCTTTATATATCAAATTTAAATCCTTGCTTAATCCGAAAACCGTGGAACCGGAGCCGGACATCAGCGCTCCATCCAAACCGAATTTTAACATTTCCTCTTTGATCTTCTTTATTTCCTCAACCAACTTAAAAGACGGTTCTTCCAATGAATTGCCTAAATGATCAATAACCCCCTTATAATCGTTATTTTCCAGTGCTTCTTTCATTTTTAACGTATCAGGATGATCACATTCCATAAAGTTGAGATTACCAAACGCCAATTTGGTGGAAACACCCTTTTTAGGCTTTACCAAAAGAATATGAAAGGAAGTATTAACCTTAAAATGTTCCAGCTTTTCCCCGATACCGGACACAAGGGCAGGCATATTTTTATAACAGAAAGGCACATCCGCACCGACCTTTTTAGCCAGTTCAATCATTTTATCATCATCAACCGACAATTTAAGCAGCTTTTTTATAAGTCGCATAGCCGCTGCGGCATCGGCGCTTCCTCCCGCCAATCCCGCTTGAGTAGGAATATGCTTGATAAGATTTATCTTAAAATTTTCTTTAAAACCGAATTCTTCCCTCATCACGTTAATCGCTTTAATAATCGTATTATTTTCATCAACGGGAATGTAGGAAACATTTTGCATAAAACACATTTCATCGCTAAGCTCAATGTCCAAAACATCATAAAAATGTAACGGAACCATAATCATCGACAATTCATGATAACCGTCTTCTCTTTTTTTTATAACATCCAAACTCAAATTAATTTTAGCGTAAGCATTTTCTCTCATAATAAACCTCATATAAATTAATAAATTCATCAAGAACAAGTTCCTGCGCTCTTACGTTATTACTCAGATCAACCGCCTTCAACACCTCTAAAACGAGTTCTTTATCGTTGATATATTCTTTCAGATTATTATATAAAGTCTTTCTCCTTTGTTTAAAACACGCTTTTACAAACTTAAAGAAATCATCTCTGTTAATTTTGTCTTTAATACCTTTTCTTTTAAATTGAATTACCGCCGAATCAACCTTAGGCTTGGGAATAAACACATCCGCTCTTACATTCATCACTAAAGAAACTTCATACAAATACTGAGTTATAACGCTTAATGCATTATAGTTCTCCGTATTCACCTTCGCATTAAACCGATCAGCCACTTCCTTTTGAACCATTACCGTAATATATTCTATATTTGCCTTACTCTCAAAAAGATTAAATAAAATGGGAGTAGTTATGTAATAAGGAAGATTTGCACAAACAACCACTCGAGAATAGTTTACCAATAAGCCGTTAACCGTTTCTTCAAGATCAACATCTAAAATATCCCGATTGACGACTTCAACATTGGGATACTCGCTTAACACATCCTTTAATACCGGAATAAGTTTTTCATCAATCTCAAAAGCTAAAACCTTTTTGGAAATTAAAGCCAACTGTTGGGTTAAAGCCCCGATTCCCGGTCCTATTTCAATTACCGCCTCCTCAGCATAAGCATTGTCGGCGATTTTCTTTACAACACCGCTTTCAATAATAAAATTTTGACCATAACCTTTTTTAGCTCTGAGATTATATTTATTTAAAATCTCACCGGTTTTTTTCACACTGGAAATCATTTAATAACCTCTTTTATATCTTCCACATTCAACCCTATCATATTCATTCTTTTAACCAAGGTTTTGGTATTGGCTTTCCCCAGATGAAAAAACTTAGCCAATTCATATCTTTTCAGCTGACTGTCCATACTCCCGCTCAAACCGAGTTCAACCATATCCTTCACGGTAATATTGCCTGATATTGCTCCATAGCTGATCACATTATCCAGAGCTTTCTTTAAAGCATCGTAACCGGCATGTTCAACCCCGACCTTATTGTTACCTAAAGCATCTTCCTTGTTTATAAAGGCATGTTTAAGATGGGGAATTCTTTTATCCAAAGTGTTTCTGATGTAATTACCGGGACTATCGGGATCACTTAATACAATAACCCCTCTTTTTTCATGCAATTTTTTGATCAGACCGATCGTAAACTCACTTAAACATGTTCCGTGAGTTTCAATAGTATCGCAGTCAAAATATTTTTTTAAATTCAAGGTATCGTTCTTACCTTCCACAACAATAATTTCTTTAATCTTCATGGCTTAATTATATTACTAAAAAACAAAAAAAAACAATACGCGGGGAATGTGCGTATTGCAGAATAGAGAAGACGCTTACGGGGAATGTTTTTGCGCTCTCTATACGAACTTTTGTTCGTGAAGATATTATAACATTAAGATAAAAGAAAATAAAGTAGAAAAATAAAAATTTTTAAATA
>JBHAFN010000007.1:0-4273 GCA_041856105.1 Bacillota bacterium | reverse complement strand
TCGCCGGTAGTTGTCGTTGTAGCGGTATTCGACGAACATGCCGCCATCGATGCCGCAAGTGTTAATGCAACACCCGCTTTCATAAATTTTTTAAAATTCATAATCTTTCTCCTCGTTTAATCTTCAATTTAATGAATTGTTTATAATTATAATCTTTTTTTTCATAAATGCAATATATTTTACACATTTTGTTACAATATTTCTGAAAATATTTTCATTAATTTGGTTTTGTTAAAAAATCCCCTTTTATAAGGAGGATTTTTGCTTGTTTTCTATCTCGTCTTTTAAACGTTTTATAAATTCGTCCAATCCCAATGTTAACGAATCTTTACTGCCGTATCTTCTGATATTGACCGTTTTGTTTAACACTTCATGCTCACCGATAACTAACTGCACGGGAACTTTACGAGTTTGAGCTTCTCTTATTCTGTAACCCAACTTTTCATTTCTGGCATCCAATTTAACTCTAATGTCATCCGCCTTCAATAAAGCATGGATTTCACTTGCATAGGCTAAGTGGTGTTCATGATGGACAGGGACGATTACAACCTGTTCCGGAGCCAACCATAAAGGCATCGCTCCTTTATATTCTTCAATAATATATGCGGTAAACCTTTCAAATGTTCCTAATATTGCTCTATGAATAACTACAGGAGGTTCTTTTTCACCGTTTTCATTAATATAATTCAATTCAAACTTTCTAGGCAAAAGGAAATCCAATTGACATGTGGATAAAGTCAACTCATGCCCTAAAGCGGTTTTAATCTGTACATCCAATTTCGGTCCGTAGAATGCGGCTTCGTTTTTAGCCTCAAAGTATTTAATACCTAATTCATTTAAAATTTCTCTTAATGAATTTTCAGCCAAATCCCACATTTCATCATCATCAAAATATTTTTCTTTATTATCTCTATCTCTTAAAGACAATCTGAATTCATAATCGGTGATATTAAAATCTTTATAAACATCCAGAATTAAATCTACAACTTGTTTGACTTCTTCCTTGATTTGATCAGGTCTTACAAATAAGTGAGCATCATTTTGACACATTCCTCTGACTCTTTCCAAACCGGTAACCGCTCCGGAAGCTTCATATCGGAAGTCGTTACCCAACTCTCCGATTCTTATCGGCAAATCACGATAAGAATGTAACCCGTTTTTAAAGATTAACATATGATGCGGACAATTCATCGGTCTTAAAACGACATCTTCTTTATCCATCGACATTATCGGATACATATTATCTTTATAATGATCCCAATGTCCGGAAGTTTTATACAGCTCAACGGAAGCTAAGACAGGGGTGTAGACATGTTCATAACCCCTTTCAAGCTCTTTATCTACAATATATCTTTCCAAAATTCTCCTGATTGTCGCCCCGTTAGGAAGCCATAAAGGAAGTCCCGGACCCACCAAACTGGAAGTCATAAAAATATCCAACTCCCTGCCCAGCTTGCGATGATCTCTTCCCTTTCTTTCTTCAAGCATTTTTAAATGAGCTTGTAATTCTTCTTCCGTATCGAAACAAATTCCGTAAATTCTTTGAAGCATCTTGTTTTTAGAATCACCCTTCCAATATGCCCCGCTAAATTTAACCAACTTGAAATGTTTTAATTCTTTCACACTTTCAACATGCGGCCCTCTGCATAAATCCGTAAAATCACCTTGAGTATACATGGAGATGACTCTTCCGTCATCCATATTATTAATCAGATCAATTTTATACGGATCATCTTTAAATTGTTCAAGAGCTTCTTCAATACTTATTTCCTGACGAACAATTCTTTTACCGTCCTTAGCTATTTTTTTCATTTCTTTTTCGATTTTAGCCAAATCTTCTTCCGCCAAAACCTCATCACCCAAATCAATATCGTAGTAGAACCCTTCATCAATCACCGGACCTACCCAAAACATCGCTTTAGGGTAAAGATGTTTTACAGCTTGAGCCATTAAATGAGCGCAACTGTGATTTAATACATTCAATCTTTCATTTTCTCTGATATCCATTTTTCCCTCCAATAAAAAAACGCCCTAATCTAAGGACGTAATAACGCGGTACCACCTTAATTCATATCCGAAGATATGCGCTTTAAGTATATAACGGTACAAACCGACAGTCTTTTAAACTGTAACTCCCAAGTAGTAATCGTAATCTTCCTTAATTGACTTGCACCAACCGTCAATTCTCTGATAAGTTCAAAATACAATCTTGTCTTGTTCAATGTTTATGAACAATTTATACAATGGATACAACATAAAGTCAATAGACTGTTAAACATAGACACAAAAGTCAAAGCGATATGCGAAAATATTTTAAAACAAGATCAGTCGTTAGGAAACACGATTTTAGCCATTTTTCGGGCTTTAGTTTGAATTTCCATTGTAATCAAACTGATTTCCTGCATCTTACCGCAATAATCCAAATCTTTATTATCAATCATTTCGGTAATTTCTTTAAATACATAATGCATCCTGTGATGATTTTCATTATAGTTTTCCAATTCGTTTACGTTTGATAAAACTTGTTTACTTTGATCATTATGCACAATGCCAAACCCGGATAACACGTTTACCGGAGAAGAAATATAAACGTACCCCTTATCACCCTGAATAGTTGAATTTATCGGCGCTTTACAATCTTTCGCCGCAATACATACACATTTAAATTTTTCATAATCCAAAATTAATACTCCGGACGTATCAATACCCTTTTCTATATTTGCATAATACATAACATCCTTAGGCTTCCCAAATAAACAAACCACAAAGTTAAGATTATAAATGTTTAAATCCATTAAAGCACCTCCCGCCTTTAGTGGATCAAAGGCAGGCATAATATCACCGTTTTTAAAAGCATTGTATCTGGATGAATATTGAGAATAATTCATCGAAACTATTTTAATCTCACCCAACTCATTTAATCTCTCTTTAATTTTTATCGTGTTAGGCAAATAATTGGTTGAAACCGCTTCAACTAAAATAAGTTCTTTTTCTTTAGCCAACACAATCAATTCTTCAAGTTCATTAAAGCTTGTGGTAAAAGGCTTTTCACAGATAACATTTTTCCCCTTTTCCAAAGCTTTCTTACAAAAAATATAATGCAAAACATTAGGTACAGCCACATATACGGTATCTATATCAGCTTTTTCCAACATTTCATCAACATCCAAATAATATTCACCAATAGAAAATTGACTGCACAAATTAACTAACTTTTCTTTTGATGCTTTTGTAGCGCAAATTGCGTTTACATTAAATCCCTTTACTTTATCAAGATGAGGCAAAACATCACAAACAATCTGTCCCGCACCGATAATCCCGACTTTCATTATTTTGCTCCTCTCGCCACTTTTTCAGCTTCATTAATAATTTCTAAAACCGCACAAATCTCTTCATCCTTCACAATCTTTTCTTTTCCGTTATTTAAAACATCATAGATATTATCATATATAACACCATAATCACCTACCTCTACAGGAACCCTTTTAGTAATGTCATTACCTTCATCATCAATATAAGACAACGTTCCCCAATATTCTTTGGAAGCCGGTTCAAACGAGATTTCAACCGGTCCGGGTTTAGGTTTAAGCCCCGATTGATGACCTAAAGGAGGCATTATGAAACTGCCTTTTTTACCATGTACAATAAATCTCGGATAATCCAATTTTACATAGTAACTGGTTTTTACTATCGCTTTTAACCCGTTATCATAAAATAAATCCAAATCGCAATAATTATCCGCCTCTCCCGGATTATCAATACTACGGTTATCATAAACCACCCGATTAGGCTTACCGAATAAACTGATAATTTGATCTAACGGATGAATAACTAAACCTCTTAGCCAACCAAACCCCTTTTTAGAAGCCAATGAAGGTCTGAAATAATCATAATGTGATTCGACCTCAACCAAATCACCCAAAACCCCGCTTTCTATTATCGACCTGACCGTTTTCATATCGGCATCATATCTTCTGTTTTGATTAGCCATCGCCAACAACCCTTTTTCTTTGGCAAATCGAAAAACCTTTAAGGCATCTTCGACATTAAGCGCAAACGGTTTTTCCACCAATACATTCTTATCGTTTGCTAAAGCGGTCATCGCATAATCAACATGAGTTTCATCTGGCGTACAAACAACCACTAAGTTAACCTGCGGATCTTTCATAATTTCATCGATTTCCGTAGTGAAAGTAATGTTCGGATACCAACTTTCCGCTTCTATTCCTTCCCGTTTAACATCTTCTTTTCTTCTAAAAATATATTTTACATT
>JBHAFN010000006.1:0-7369 GCA_041856105.1 Bacillota bacterium | reverse complement strand
TCAAAGTTGATAATAATGAATATCAAAATTACGGCATACGTAATTAATAACAACCACGGTTTTAAAATATTTAATTCTTTTTTAAATTTTTCCATATTCTTTCCCTCTCATCTAATGTACAATGTATTTGTTTAAAATTCAAATAATGATAATATTATTTGGGATAAAATTTGGAGGTTTTATGAAATTAAAAGTTGCGGTTATATTCGGAGGAGAGTCCGTCGAGCATGATATAAGTATTATTTCGGCTATGCAGGCGATTAATGCTTTAGATAAAAACAAATATGAAGTTATTCCGCTTTATCTTTCTAAAGACAGAGATTTATATTACGGTAATGAACTTTATGATATAAAAAATTTCCGGAATAAAAATCTTATAAGTAAATTGACAAAGGTTTATTTGGTGAAACATGAAGGTAAGGTATTAATTGAACCGATTAAAAAGGGTTTATTTTCCAAATCTTTAAACAGTATTGATGTTGTAATTCCGATAGTTCACGGTACAAACGGGGAGGACGGAGTATTGCAGGGGTATTTGGAATTATTGAAAGTTCCTTATTCAAGCAGCGATGTAATCAGCTCTGCCGTCGGTCAGGATAAGGTGGTAATGAAGAGTGTTCTTCAACAAGCCGGTATAAAAATGGTTGATTGGTTTTGGACTTACGGTTTTGAAGTCAGTGATTTAAAAGATGAAATCAAAGAAAAGGCTTTAAAGATCGGTTATCCGTTAATTGTTAAGCCGGCGTGTCTCGGTTCTTCCATAGGAATCGAATTTGCCGATAATTATGAAGAACTGTTGGAAGCGATTGATAATTGCAGTAAATTTGATTTCAAAGTTATAATTGAAAAAAGATTGAAGAATTTCAGAGAAATTAACTGTTCGGTTTTAGGATCGATTTATAAGTGTAAAGCGGGTGTTTTGGAAGAAGTAACTTTAGAAAAAAATGATACTACTCGTGAAAATGATTTTTTGGATTTCGACGGCAAGTATGGTCCGAAAGGTAAAAAGTCCGGCGGAATGGCTTCTACAAAAAGAATTGTTCCGGCTCCGATCGGTGAAGAATTAACCGATAAAATAAAAAAGTTGGCTGTTAAGACTTTTAAACAAATCGGAGCCAACGGGGTTTGCCGAATAGATTTTTTGATTGATGAAAACGGAGAGGTTTTGGTAAATGAGATTAACAATATACCGGGTTCATTGGCATATTATTTATGGAATCCCGTAGGAGTGGATTTTACCGCTTTAATGGATGAATTAATCGAGTTGGCTTTAAGTAAAGCGAATAAAAAGGGGAAACTTATTTATACCTTTGAATCAAGCGTTTTAGAAGGATTTGACGGGGTAAAGGGTAAGATGGGAAGTAAAAACTGAAGAAATCTTCAGTTTTTTAGTTTTCACTTCTATTTAATCTTGGGTTAAAGTTGGTGAGATATGCCCCGTTTTCAAAATATACTCGGGTAAGGCGATCGCTTAAAGATGTAATTATTTCGTAGGGAATTGTATCATTTTCTTTTGCGACATCTTCAATGGGGATGTGTTCGCCAAACAATTCCACTATCGTGCCTGTCGGTGCATATCTGTTTAATCTTATCATCAGCTGATCCATACATATTCTTCCGACGATTAAAGCATATTCATTATTTACAAATACTTTTCTTCCTTGATTTCTCCTTAACCATCCATCGGCATATCCTATAGGCACGGTGGCGATTATTTCGTCCTGGGCGGTTGTGTAGGTTGCTCCGTAGCTGACGCTTTCTCCCCGATTGACTTTTTTAACGTTAACAATTCGACAATATAAAGACAAGACGTTTTTCAAACATTTGTCATACGTATTTATGCCTAACATGGAAATGCCTATTCTTACGGCATTACTGAAGGTTTCGTTTAAGGATAAAGATGCATCGGAATTTGATGAATGAATCCATTTAAAATGTGTATCGCATGAATTGACCATATCTTTAAAAATGTTGAATTGGTTTAAGGTCATTTGATTTTCTTGGTCATCCGAGCAGGCGTAATGAGTAAATATACCTTCCAGTTGAACTCTGTTTTCTTTTAATAAAGATAAAGCCTTTAATAAATCTTCTTTTGATTTAATCCCGATTCTGTTCATCCCGGTATCGATTTTGATTTGAATTTTAATGTTTTCGGGTTGATGCTTTATTAATTCCTTTACCCAGTCCAATGATATTGTGGTAAGGGTCAAATCATATTTTCTAACTAAATCCAAATATTCCAAACCGACGTATCCCAATATTAAAATATCGGTTGTACAGCCGTAGTTTCTAAGAGCAACGGCTTCTTCCAAGCTTGATACGCCAAATAAACTTACTCCGGCTTCAAGAGCGGAAGAGTAAATTTTTTTCGCTCCGCAGGCATAGGCATCAGCCTTAATAACGGCAATTATTTTTTTGTTTGTTTTTTTTATGTCGGTTCTTATATTGTCTTTAAAAGCATCCAAATCTACTTTTATCCATGCATCTCGATACATAATCAGACTATCCTTGAATTTTTATAACCGTAATATATTCCCGCCAATCTAAAGGCAATAGATAACAGGGAATTAATGTCGGTGGTAAATATTATTCTGACATATCTTATAAACACTATCGAAAAAATTTCCGGATTAGTCAGGGCTTTAAAACCGTATATTCCGATAATATCGGCAAAAATGATGCACAATGCAGTTAATACGGCTCCCAAGATGGAAAATTCTATTTTTACGCCTCTTCCGAATTTTTTGATTGCTTCTCCGATCAGGTAACCGATTCCGATAAAAGCCAATGAAAATTCTGTTACCAGAACGGAACTTAATAAACCGTAAGCAATCGCAAGAATAATTGCGGCGATGCTTCCGGCCAACAAACCCCTGAAAAAACGGGCGTTTTTTGATAAAACATCTGTATTAAAAATCTTATACATAACAAAGCTCCAATCTATTAATTAGTATAGCATAACTTGGAAAAATTTCTTATTATAAAATGGTTGACGGTGCTAAAAACATATGCTATATTTAATAAGCGATTTAGTTAAGTGGAGGTTTAGCTCAGTTGGGAGAGCATCTGCCTTACAAGCAGAGGGTCGGCGGTTCGAGCCCGTCAACCTCCACCATTTTATTGGATTTGCCGACTTAGCTCAACTGGCAGAGCAATTGATTTGTAATCAATAGGTTGTGGGTTCGATTCCTATAGTCGGCACCATTTTTTTGGAGAAGTAGCGAAGTGGCTAAACGCGGCTGACTGTAACTCAGCTCTCTACGAGTTCGGTGGTTCGAATCCGCCCTTCTCCACCATTCTTACAAGCAGGGTATGTTACACTTGCATGCCATCAGCAATAGATTGGGGCATAGCCAAGCGGTAAGGCATCAGACTTTGACTCTGACATTTCCCTGGTTCAAATCCAGGTGCCCCAGCCATGTAATTGACCCGGTAGCTCAGGTGGTAGAGCAACTGACTTTTAATCAGTGGGTCGCGAGTTCGATTCTCGCCCGGGTCACCATCTTTGCAGGTGTAGTTCAATGGTAGAACTTCAGCCTTCCAAGCTGACTACGTGGGTTCGATTCCCATCACCTGCTCCATTGGACAATATCCCCCTAAAATAGGGGGTTTTTTAGTGCTTTGGCATACATTTGGCATCTAAATTTTAATTTTTAATATATTTTTAATATAAAAAAATGATAAAATCTATCAAAGAGGTGGAAGTTATGAATGAGATTAAGTTGTTAAATTTGTTACAGGACAATCCGAAAATTTCAGCGACGGATTTAGCGGATATTTTAAACGAAACGGAAAATGCGATTAATGAAAAAATTGAAGAGCTGGAGAAAAAGAAAATAATCTGCGGTTATCATACGGTAATAAATTGGGATAAAACCAACAGCGATCACTGTTCGGCAATTATTGAAGTCAGTGCCAAGCCGGAAAGAAATAAGGGATATGATGAGGTGGCCGGTAAAATTGCCCGATATCCTGAAGTCAGCGATTTATTTCTGATGAGCGGGAAAAGCGAGTTTATGGTTTTTATTGACGGTAAAACCATGCGTGAAATAGCGGATTTTGTCGGACAAAAATTAGCTCCTATCGAAGGAGTTACGCAAACGGTAACTTGTTTTATTCTTAAACAATATAAAGTGGAAGGCATTCTTTTAGAGGAAGAAGTTAAAGATCAAAGAATGATAGTAACGCCATGAGTAAGAAATATTTAAATAAAAAAATTCAAACGATTCCGCCGTCAGGAATTCGCAAGTTTTTTAATCTTGCCAGTCAAATCGAAGGGGTTGTATCTTTAGGGGTTGGAGAACCGGATTTTGAAACTCCTTGGCATATACGGGAATCGGCTATTTATGCGATTGAAAACGGGAAGACATATTACACGAATAATTTGGGTTTGTTAGAGCTTAGACAAGGTATATGCGATTATTATAAAAGAAGATATGATATAAATTACCATCCCGAATTAAATTGTATTATCACCGTAGGTGCTTCGGAAGGAATCGATTTGGTAATGAGAAGCATTATAGATCCGGGGGATGAAGTTATTATCTTAAATCCAAGCTATGTTGCGTATGATCCTTGTATAAGATTGGCGGGAGGGGTTCCGATTCCCATCGAACTCAAAGAAGAAAATAAGTTTAAATTGTTGCCGGAGGATTTGGAAAAAGCGATTAGTGAAAAAACAAAGATGTTGTTTATCAATTTTCCCAGCAATCCTACCGGAGGGGTAATGGATAAAGAAGATTATGAAAAAATAGTTCCGATTATCAAAAAACACGATTTGGTAGTTTTATCCGATGAAATTTATGCGGAATTATCCTATGGAAAGAAGTTTACTTCCATTGCCGGTTTTGAAGAAATTAAAGAACAGGTTATTATTTTAAACGGTTTTTCCAAAGCGTATTCCATGACCGGATGGAGAGTAGGCTATATTTTGGCTCATCAGGATTTAATTAAGGAAATCAATATCATTCATCAATACGGAATAATGTGTGCCAGCACGATCAGTCAATATGCGGCTGTCGAAGCGATAAACAACGGGGATAAAGATTGTGAAAAACATCGTGATTCCTTTGAACAAAGAAGAAATTTTATCGTAAGCGGTTTAAACAGAATGGGATTAACCTGTCATTTACCGGAAGGAGCTTTCTATGTTTTTCCCAGCATTAAAAAAACCGGTTTAACTTCGGAAGAATTTTGCGAAAGATTATTAAATGAAGAAAAGGTTGCCGTTGTACCGGGGAATGCGTTTGGAAAAAGCGGAGAAGGTTATATAAGAATTTCTTATGCTTACAGTATTGAAGAAATTAAAACGGCTTTAAACAGAATAGAAAAATTTCTAAGCAGGCTTTAGTTATTTACAAAAGCCTGTTTCTTTTGTTATAATACTCTCTACGGACAGGTTACCTTTCAGCGTGGCTTGCTCCTTGGCATATTATGCCCAACTGACCATAAGGAGGTGTACAAAATGAGAAAATATGAAGTCATGTACATACTAAATGCATCTTTAGAAGATGAAAAGCGTGTCGCTTTAATTGACAGCATTCATGCGATTATTACCGATAACGGAGGTAAAATCGTGAAAGTTGACGATTGGGGGATTCGTGAATTTGCGTATGAAATTGATCACATGAGCAAAGGCTACTATGTTGTTACTACTTACGAAGCTGGTAACGAAGCGGTAAGCGAATTCGATCGTTTGATGAGAATTAATGCAAATGTAGTTCGTTATTTAAACATTAAATTAGACGAAGAATAAGAGGTGTTTGTATGATAAATCGAGTTATACTAGTTGGAAGACTTACTAAGGATATAGAAGTTAAGAAAACTCAAAGCGGCTTATCCGTCGCAACGTTTACAATTGCCGTAAACAGACGTCAATCCAGAGATGCTCAAGAAAGACAAGCGGATTTTATCAGCTGTGTTGCTTGGCGACAAACTGCCGACTTTATCGGCGCTTATGCTAAAAAAGGATCTTTGGTTGGAATTGACGGCAGAATCCAAACGAGAAATTATGAAGGACAAGACGGAAAAAGGGTTTATGTAACGGAAGTATTATGTGACAGTTGCCAATTACTTGAATCTCGCAATGCATCATCTAATCGTAATGAAAACATGGTTCAATTGAATCAAAACGATAACATGGGTTATGAAGCCGACAACGGCTTCGATGACTTCGAATCTGGAATTAGTTTAGATATTTCCAGCGATGATTTACCGTTTTAAGGTGAAAGGAGTTTAAAGATGGCATTCAAAAAACAAAGAATGGGTCGTAAAAAAGTATGTTATTTTACCAAAAATAACATTAAAACAATCGACTATAAAGATATAGAGTTATTAAAGAAATTTATTTCCGGTAACGGTAAAATAATTTCCAGACGTGTTACAGGTACCAGCGCTAAATATCAAAGAATTTTAGCTACTGCTATTAAACGCGCTCGTCAAATGGCTTTATTACCTTATATTGCAGACTAAAGATAATTGACCTCCTTCAAATGAAGGAGGTTTTACGATTATCGGAAAGGATAAATATGCAGACAAGAGAATTGGTGGAAGGAGCACTGATGAGTGCTTTAATTGCGGTTATAATGCTTTTGGATACTCAAACGGGAGGACTTTTCAGAGAGTTTTTCTTTTTGTTGCCTTTGCCTTTTGTTTATTTTTCATATAAATATAAATTTACCGACAGTTTTATAGTGCTTTTTTCCTGCTTGATTTTGACTTTGCTTGTGGCTAATCCCGTTCTTGTTTTTTATTGTTTGATGGAAGGCTTGATCGGAATGGTTATCGGTAACGGTTTAAAGAAAAAACTTGATTATTTTAAGCTGATTTTTCAAACAATATCTCTTTCGATAATAATAACTGTTTTAACTTTTATTTTATTTAGTTCATTTTTCGGTTATGATATTAGTAATGACATTCAGGTGATGAAAGATGTAGTCAAATTGGTGAATGACGGATATGAGGGTAAACTTAATTATGAAGTTACATTTTACGTTATTATTCTTATTACGGGTGCCGTTCAAGGTTTTTTAACTTTATATTTTTCCAGAATGTTATTACTAAGATTAAAATTTCCCATTGATAAGCCGAGGCATTTAATTGAATTTAAGCCTCCGGTAATCAGCGGATATTCGGCAATTGTTTTTGGCGGAGCCTATTTTTATCTGGCAAAATATGGAATTGACAATCAATATTTAAATGCATTGGTTACCGTATTCGGAGTCTTGGGAATTGTTTATTTAACCTTATTCGGAATGATAACCTTAACCGTCTTAATAAATTTATTTATTCCGGGTAACAGATTTTTGAAATTAATAATCTTAGTTTTTGCTTATGTATCTTTAAGTGTATTTGTTTTAATTATCGGATT
>JBHAFN010000005.1:0-10729 GCA_041856105.1 Bacillota bacterium | reverse complement strand
AACGCCTTTATGCATCTGTTGGTCTTATTTGAATTCTTTCAATTTTAATTGCCCGATTGGTTAAATCATTTATTTCGATAACAACCCCGCACAATATTCCTTCCCCGATTGCCGGCAGAAATTTTGACGGTTGTTTCCTTATTTGCAAATTGAACACCTCTTCTATATCCCTACCTAAAATACTGTCATATGCTCCGCACATTCCGACATCGCTGATATAAGCACAACCGTCCTTTATTCTTTCATCAGCCGTTTGAACGTGAGTGTGCGTACCTACGATAACTGTTGCTTTAGATTTGAAATATTCAAAGAAAGTAACCTTCTCGGCGGTAGCTTCGGCATGAAAATCAACAAAGATGATATCGGCTTGAATTCTGTTTAAAACTCTTTCCATGGTACTGTAAGGACTTTCGCTGATGTTATCCATAAAAGCATTTCCGCACAGATTAATTACCGCTATTTTTTTATCTTTCACTTCTTTAACTATGTATCCTCTGCCGATATTTACCGGTTCCATATTAATCGGTCTGATCATATCCGAACAATCATAAATACTGTCTAAAATTTCTCTTTTGGCAAACGCATGATTGCCCAAAGTAATTACATCAATTCCCATATTTTTAAAATTTTTGTATATTCTTGTAGTTATACCCTTGCCGTGAGCGGAATTTTCTCCGTTTACGACAGTAAAGTCAACGTCATATTTTTGTTTAAGAAAGGAAAGCTTGGAATTAACGACCTCTCTTCCAACCTTTCCCACCACATCACCTAAAAATAATATTTTCATTACTTGGCAATCTCGTTAACTCTGGTTTCTCTGATTAACGTTACTTTAATTTGCCCCGGATAGGTCAATTCATTTTCAATTCTTTCTCTGATATCATGAGCAATCTTAACCATTCCCACATCATCAACTTTATCGGGGATAATCATAACTCTTATTTCTCTTCCCGCCTGAATTGCATATGTTCTTTCCACACCGTCAAAACTGTTGGCAATGCTTTCCAACTGTTCAAGACGATTAATATAGCCTTCCATAGCCTCATATCTGGCCCCCGGTCTTGCCGCACTTAACGTATCGGCAGCCATTACCAGCTGCGGAATAATTCCGATGGTAGGAACTTCTCCGTGATGCGATTCGATGGCATTAATAACCGTAATATTTTCTTTATGCTTTTTGGCAATTTTAGCCCCAAGCTCAATATGCGTACCTTCCTGTTCAAAGTCTAAAGCTTTACCGATATCATGCAATAAACCCGCCCTTTTAGCTAAGGTTTGATTCAAGCCGAGTTCGGCAGCCATAATTCCCGCAAAAGTCGCCACTTCGATAGAATGCTGTAAAACGTTTTGCCCGTAAGAATATCTGAATCTTAATCTGCCGATCAATCTGACAATTTCACGATCAATCTTACCTATTCCCAACTTAAAGACGGCTTCATCACCGATCTTCATGATGTTTTCTTCCATCTCTTTGCTTACTTTATTAACTACCTCTTCAATTCTTCCCGGTTGAATTCTTCCGTCCCTCATCAATGCTTCCAATGAAAGTCTGGCTATTTCTCTTCTGATAGGATCAAAACAACTTATGGTAATAACATCGGGAGTATCATCGATAATCAAATCAACTCCGGTAAGCTGTTCAATCGCATGAATATTTCTACCTTCTCTTCCGATAATTCTTCCCTTCATATCTTCACTAGGTAAGGCGACAACCGAAATGGTTCTTTCCAAGGTTTCTTCTTGAGAATATCTTTGAATAGCTTGTGCAATAATGTTTCTGGCTTTATCAGCCGCTTTGGCGTTAGCTTCTTCTTCCTGATCCCTTAAGAAGACGGCAATTTCTTTTTGTGATTTCTTTTCCACCAAATCCATCAGTTCGGCTTTCGCTTCCGCCGCACTCATGTTGGCAACTTTTTCCAATACTTCAATTTGATTGTTAATTTTTGTTTGTAATTCCGTTTCCAGTTTTTCCAGATTAGCCAATTTATTTGTTGCTTGGCGATTTTTTTCATCAACTTGTTTTTCTTTGGAAATTAAAGTTTCATCCCTTAAATTTAAAGTATCTTCTCTACGCATTAACTTGTTTTCAGCAACCTGTAAAGCAGCCTTTGATTCTTTAATTTCTTTTTCCGCTTGTAGTTTTAACTCGTAAACCTGTTGTTTACCATCAAGAGTAGCTTGACGAATTATACTATCTGCTTTGATGTTGGATTCCTCAATTGTATTTTTAGCAATAGCGTTGGCTCTTGAGATTCCTAATCGACCGGCAATTACCATTAAGATAACACCTATAATGACACCACTAATACCGACTAAAATGGAAAATAATGCTGTATTAATTGGCATATATTCCTCCATTATAATTAAAAGAGTGTAAAACTCTCTCCCTAATTATAAAATATAGACAATACTTTAACAACCCAAAAATTTTTTATCACCAAAGCGTTGCTTCATTATTTATGCAAATATATTTTGGCAACTTCTTTTTTGTTTAAAACAATGGTTGATATACATACAATCACACAAATTATTCCCCCGATGCTCATCGTAACCCTATAATCAAATATTTCTCCTAAAAAACCGATAAACAAAGATAAAACTGAAGCGAAAATCAAAAACACGATTGATTGAAAAGTATTGATTCTGGCTCTCATTTGATCGGGAATATATTTTTGTATTGCCGCATGACGCAATGTTCCGCTTTGAATGCCCAAAAAGCCGCACACTCCCTGATTAATCAACATAAGCGGATATGAGAGCCAAAGTAAAATAATATCCATTAAATCATAAAACAAATAAACAAACAATGCATGATAATATTTATTCTCATTCTTCAATTTAAAGTTATATAAAAAAATACCACCTATAGTTCTTCCGATAAAATTTGCTACCGTAAAAAAACTGTACATTCCCATGGTAAACCCGCTTACGGAAGAAAAAAAGGCAACCAAAACGGCATCATAACCGTTATGCATACCGTTAGAGGTAGCCGTATTTAAAGTCATTGCCAAAATTCCTTTTTCGTTTTTTAAATATTTAACGGTTTCCTTAATATCATCAATCCATTGCTTAAAAGAAAAAACGATTTCTTTTTGGATTTCTTCTTTAACATCTATATTATTTTCCACAAATGAGGCAATGATACACAAAACACCCTGAATAATGATAATATTGCCGACTCCGATGAGTTTATAAAAAACGGCTGAAAGAGGCATCATTACGATCATCAAAGTAGGATACAACATTGAAGAAATCGAATAGCCTTTTTCTTCCATGCCCTTAGGAATCAATGAAGGATAAAGCGAATTATAAGATAATTCATCAACGGATCTTATCGATGCCAAAACCAATGAAAAAAACAAATAAAACATATAGTCAAACTCACTGTTAATCAGCCATATTCCGGCAAAAACAAATAAGATTCCCGATATAAAATCACTCCACACCAGAAAAGGTTTCCTCGGCATTTTATCCAAGATCGGAGAAATGATTAACGGAATGACTATACTTGGAAAAATCCTTATAGCCAACAAAACTGCCGACGCAAAAGTAGACTGCGTTTTTTCAAATACCAGGAAAGACAACGCAAATCCGCCGGCTATATTACCGATAGCTCCGAAAACGGTTGAAACTATAATTATTGTAAAATTCTTAGTCCAAAGTGTTTTATTCATAAACAATTCCCTCTATTTTGAAAAAGCGGTCTAAAACCGCTGACTTCACATATTAAACAGATTCTCTTTAATCTTGGCGGTAATTTCCGCATCAATTTCGGGATTGGCTGACAAATAAGCTCTTACCGCCTCTCTTCCTTGTCCGATTTTCTCCCCTTTATAAGAAAACCACGCTCCCGCCTTTTGAATAATATCCTGAGCGACGCCAAGTTCAATTATTTCGGATATATGAGAAACTCCCTCCCCATACATTATTTCAACTAAAGCCGTTTTAAAAGGTGGGGCAACCTTATTTTTAACCACTTTAACCGTCACTTTATTACCGATTACATCATTACCGTTTTTAATCGCTTCACCACGTCTGACATCCAATCTGACCGAACTGTAAAATTTTAATGCTCTGCCTCCCGGAGTGGTTTCCGGATTGCCGAACATGATTCCGACCTTTTCTCTTAATTGATTGATAAATATGGCAATGCAATTGGTTCTGTTGATGGAACCGGCTAATTTTCTCATTGCCTTGGACATTAATCTGGCTTGTAATCCCACATGAGCATCGGACATTTCCCCGTTAAGTTCGGCTTGCGGCACTAAAGCGGCTACGGAGTCAACCACAATCAAATCAATAGCTCCGCTTTTAATTAATACCTCCGCAATTTCCAAAGCCTGTTCACCCGAATCGGGTTGAGATAAAATCAACTCGTCAATATCCACCCCGAGGGCTTTGGCATATTGAGGATCAATGGCGTTTTCCGCATCTATAAAAGCCGCTCTGCCTCCCGCCTTTTGACATTCGGCTATCGCATGTAAAGCTATTGTGGTTTTACCGCTTGATTCCGGACCGTAAACCTCAACGATCCTCCCTTTAGGATATCCTCCGATTCCCAAAGCCGCATCTAAAGCCAATGAACCGCTGGAAATCGCATCAACATCAACATTGGCTCTTTCTCCAAGACGCATAATGCTTCCTTTACCGTAATTCTTTTCAATTTGTTTTAATGCCTCTTTCAACAAGACATCTCTGTCGTTATCTTTTGTTCTTTCGCTCATAACAGCCTCCAATATAAATATATACCACTTTTTATAAATTCCTATTTACTTTCAAAAATATATTCCTTCATTTGATTAAAATATGATACTCCGCTTGCTATACTGATAAATGTCGCAAACCATAAAACAATACCGGAAACGGGCAATCGATAATATTCAAACGGAATATTATTTAAAAGTATAAGAACAATCGAAACCATTTGCAAGACGGTTTTCAATTTACCCAAGTATCCCGCCGCCATAACTATACCGCTTCTTGCCGCAATCATTCTGCACCCGTCGACAATCGTATCTCGGGAAATCATCAAGATTACGGTGATGACGGGAATTATCCCTTGTGATGCAAACAGCAGAAATAAAGTATTAACCAATAACTTATCCGCAATAGGATCGGCAAATTTACCGAAAGTAGTTATCAACTGCTTTTTTCTTGCAATATAGCCGTCAAAAAAATCGGTAATCGAAGCTAAGGCGAACAAACCTAAAACAAGCAAATTAACCGAAGAAATCGGACTGTTTAAAACATAATATACGGGCATATTAATATTAAACTGAGCGTAGGGAAATAAATATACTAAAACTACTATCGGTATCAACAAAACTCTCAGAACTGTCAATCTGTTAGGTAAATTCATAATTTCCTCCTCATAAATAATATAAGGAATCAAATGATTCCTTATTTTAAGCACACTCGATAAGCCATGTTCTGTCCCTGTTTCCAGGTGGCAACCATTTATCTATACTTTCGTATCCGACTTCATTTTGCATTCAATCAAGTCAACTCCCCTACCGAATTTGGGTTTCTCGCTTGCGGGGTTTATCTCGTTCCACTCAATAAGTTTCCTCATTGACTTCGTCACTGTGACACCTTAAGGGCTATTTTCATAGCACAACGCCTTAGAAAATAAGCTCCGCCGTCAGCTTTCACTGCCCGGTCTTATTTATTAAACCGGCACAAACACTACAATCATCTCAGATTGTGCGAGCATGGACTTTCCTCTAACCTTAACGGTCAGCGATTGCCTGAGCGTACAACTTACTTTTTATTAAAAACTTCTTGTTCAAGCCTTGACAGACGTTTAATAATATCTACATTACCGGTATTACCGCCATCTTCAAATACTCTTGCTTTACCTTCCGCTTCAATCAGTTTCGCTCTTAATGAAGCGTTTGTTCTTTCCAATTCATTAATCTTACGATTTAAATCAACAAGAATTGTTTGATAGGTTTGATAATCTTCAATAACCAAATCTAAAAATCCATCTACTTCTTTAGCACTGTACCCTTTAAAATCAATGGCAAAAACCGTATCTAAAAGGGTTTGTACTTCCAGGTTTAATTTATTGGACATAACTTTCACCGCCTACTCAATATTATGACAAACTAAGCCGGAAAAATCAATAAACCTTTCCTATTTAAAAGTTAAAATGTATAATTATATGTGGTGAAATTATGATAAATTACCCAAACGGAAAAAAAACTATTTTAAATACCAATAAAATTTCCAAAGCAAATCGGGGAATGAATTTGGAAAGCGATTTAAATATTACCAACAAATATTATTTGGAATGTGAAATTGCCAATATTCACAAAAAACCGACTCCTATTCAAATTGTTCATGTAGACTATCCGAAAAGAAGTGCGGCCAAAATAACCGAAGCGTATTTCAAACTGCAAAGTACAACCGACTACAACGGAGTTTATAGAAATAAAGCGATCGATTTTGAAGCTAAAGAATGTAACAGTAAATCTTTTCCTTTAAAATCAATCCACAAACATCAAATCAACCATTTAAAAAGCGTCTTAACCCATGGCGCAATCGCCTTTGTTATAATAAGATTCATTAAATACGATAAAACATTTTTTGTATTAGCCGAAGATATAATTCGTATTTACGAAAACAAAGAAAACAACCGTAAATCCATTCCGTATGAATGGTTTAACGATAACTGTAAAACCGTCCCCTATAATTTGGTTAATCCCGTAAATTACCTGAAAATTATAGATGAAATATACTTTAAGGAGGCTTAATATGGCTCGAAAAAGAAAAACTCGAAAAATTAATAAAAAAGCAATTTGGACAATTGTCGTGATATTTATCTTGGTTATCGGTATCATCGGTTCAGGCGTCGGACTGGTGGTATTAGGCAATATGTTAAGCGATAAGCCTTCCTTGGAGGTTACCAACCTTGTATCAAAAGAATCCAGCAAAATTTATGACAAAGACGGTAATCTGATTGCCGATGTAGGAACTCAAATAAGAACGAATGTAAAATATAACCAACTGCCGGAATCGTTAATAGATGCCTTTGTATCCATAGAAGACTCTCGTTTCTTCGAACACCCCGGCTTTGATATCGCCAGATTTACCAAGGCAATGATGGAAAATATCAAGGCGATGCGATTTGCCCAAGGCGGATCTACCATTACCATGCAGTTGATTAAACTGTCCTTTTTCACCGATGACGAATCCGGTATCGGTGCGGTAAAAAGCATTGAGAGAAAAGTTCAGGAAATTGCTTTAGCTTTGGAACTTGATACAAACTTAAATAAAAAAGAAATCTTGGAATTATATTTAAACAAGATGAATTTCGGCGGTTCGGGAAATATCCGAGGTATCGAAAAAGCCTCTCAATACTATTTCGGAAAAAACTGCAGTGAATTGACCACCGCCGAATCGGCAGTTTTAGCCGGTATTATCAACCGTCCGACCACATACAATCCTTTTAAATATTTAGACTACTCCACAGCGAGAAGAAACACGGTAATCAATATGATGGTAAGACACGGATATTTAACCAAAGCGGAAGGTAATTTGTTAAAATCCGTTAAAGTTGAAGACATTCTGGTAAACCCCGACAAATCAACCGGTTCGGGATCACAGGAATATGAATATCAATCCTATGTCGATACCGTCATTGCCGAAGTAAAAGAAATTACCGGTTTGGATCCATTATCCGTACCGATGCACATTTATACGGCAATGGATCCTTCCGTTCAAAAAGTAATGGATTCCATTCAAGCCGATCAACAGGAATCCGTTGTCTTCCCCGATGAACTTATGGAAGTCGCCATGATTTCCGTCAATAATAAAACCGGCGAAATTGTGGCGGTAGGAGGAGGAAGAAATTACGGCCGAGGAGGAAGTTTATTATTAAACCACGCCGTCGAGCAATATAAACAACCCGGTTCTTCGGTAAAGCCTTTCTTATCTTATGCATTGGCTTTTGAACACTTGGGTTGGGCGACAAGCCATGTGGTAACCGACAGACCGATCGTATATAAAGGAACTACCAAAGTTATTAAAAACGCCAATAACACTTATGCCGGACAAGTAACTTTAGAATATGCTTTAGGTAACTCTTTAAACACTCCTGCTATTCAAACTTTACAGGATGTTATCGATAAAATCGGTAGAAATGCCGTAGTGGAATATTTACAAAATTTAGGCTTTTCCAAAGTAACTTCGGAAAACTTTGACATCGGATTTGCGATTGGCGGTTCCAATTATACGGCAAGTACATTGGAATTGGCCGGAGCCCATGCCGCCATGGCCAACAACGGATTATATATCAAACCGCACACCATTTTGAAAATTGAATTTACAAACGGAGATGATCCCATTATTCCGAACTATGAACCGAAACAGGTCATCAGTGCCGCTGCCGCTTATTTAACGACAAGATTGATGTATGCGGCGGTAAACGGCGGTTATGCCAACTATATGAGCATTTTAAAAAGGGATTACGCCGTATACGGTAAAACAGGTACCACCGATTGGGGAAGCGACGGATTACAGTACAATATTCCGCAAGGAGCCGCCAAAGATAAATGGATGGTTTCGGAAACAAGCCAATATACTACCGCCGTTTGGGTAGGCTATGAAAAAGGAATTAAAGATAAAGATACCTATTTCAGCCAGGCAAAATCCAAATTAAATCTTCCCGGTAACATAAGCAGTTTAATTTTAAGTGCCTTAACCGATGAAAGCAAGCCTGCCGAAATAGAAAGACCGGAGGGATTAAGCAATATAACCCATATTCTGGCCACCTTCCCTTACGCTTCTATAATTGAGGGAATGGACGGAGCGTTTATAACCACCGGTTTAATTAAAAACGAATTTAATACACTGGTAAGTCCGGAAAACGCCCAAGTGGAAGCTTTACAAAGTTTCAATGCCAATTTGGATAACGGCAGTTTGAATTTGTCATGGGCACCATATCCCGATGCATCTAAACTGCAGGTAGCCGGAGATACAATGGATTTAGGCATGGATGTGGGCGGTACATGGATTGCGGCTACGGGAAGAAGACTTTTTGATTACACGTGGATATTCGGTCCGATAAGATATAAAGCAAGAGTAACTAATAACGGCAATGTCATTGCCGAAATAAGCAGCGAAAGTGAAAATTCATCCAATGTTGTGAATGCCCCTCCCGGTTCGTCAATAAATGTATGCGGATATTATGCCTATGAAAATTTGGGAACGGCATCCAATGAAATATGTCATACCTTAACAATCCAAGATACTCAAATTACCATTTCCGTTCCTAACAACAATGCATCGCAACAGGAAATAGAAAATTGGCTTTCATCGAATAACCTTAAGGCAACCATTACCACCGTACAGGACAATCTTAAAGCCAATACAAACGAAATCAGAGTTAACGGAGTAACTTTTAACAATCAAAGTATCCAAACAACCTCTTCCCAATTACAAAGCATCAACATAGAAGTAATTATTTATACCGGTACTGCTCAGGTTAATCCGCAACCGGAAGAACCGAATAATCCGATACCATAAAAGGCACGTAAAGTGCCTTTTCAGTTTAATTTTGTCGAAGAATTATACAGATTTGCATAATAACCGTTTAATTGCATTAATTCTTCATGTTTACCCGTTTCTACAACCTTACCTTTATCTAAAACGATGATTTTATCGGCATCCGTGATTGTGGATAAGCGATGGGCAATTATAAAGGTGGTTCTTCCCTTTTTCAAAACATTCATCGCATAATTGATAATCTCTTCGGTTTCCGTATCGATATGGGAAGTCGCTTCATCGAGAATTAATATTTTAGGATTACTTGCCAAAGCTCTGGCAAAGGAAATTAATTGTCTTTCTCCGCTTGAAAACGTCGAACCTCTTTCACTTACCTTTTGATCTATCCCGTCAGGCAGTTTATCAATGATAAATTTACCGCCCACCTGTTCTAAAGCCTTAATGGTCATTTCTTTAGTTATACCGGGTTCATTCATGCTGATGTTGCTTGAAATCGTTCCCGAGAAAATATACGGCTCCTGTAAAACTATCCCCATGTGTTTTCTAAGACTTTCCCGATTAAACTTAACTATGTTTTGATCATCGATAAGTATTCTGCCCGATTGAGGATCATAAAACCTGAATAATAAATTGATTATGGAACTTTTTCCTGATCCCGTATGTCCTACCAAGGCAACTGTTTCACCTTTATTAACCGTAAAAGAAATATCATTTAATACCGGAGTATTTTCAACATAGGCAAAATTAACCTTTTCAAATACAACTCTGCCCTGATTAACGTCAATCATCGCTTTAGATTCATATTCCTGTTCTGCATCTAAAAATTCAAAAACGATTTTTCCGGTAGCCAAAGATCTTTGAATATCGGGAAGCAGCCTTACAAAGAAATTAAATCTTTCAAACAAACGATCCATATAGCTTGTATAAACCAATAATAATCCGGCTTTAAAAACACTTGTCCCGCTCAAATATTGATAACCTACAAATAATAAGATAAAAAAGATGATCAACCTGTTCAATACATCGGTAATCGTCCAGGAAATTCCGGCATCAACCTTGGTAGTCTTGTTGCCGGAAACAAGAATTTCTTTTAAAACATTTTCAAATCTTTCTCTGGTTATATCTTTTTGTTGGTAAAGCTGCACTATTGAACTGGAATTCATAATTTCGGCAACCTGACTGCTCATTTCGCTTTGCGCTTTGTAATAAACTTCCACATTTT
>JBHAFN010000004.1:0-4627 GCA_041856105.1 Bacillota bacterium | reverse complement strand
TTTTCCGTATTAAATTTAGCACTTAAATACTTTTGAGCCATTGCCATACCCACACCCATGGATAAACCGGCTCCTAACGGACCGGTGGTAGCCTCAACACCGTCGGTTATTCCATATTCGGGATGACCGGGTGTTTTAGACCCCAATTGTCTGAATTTTTTTATATCCTCAATTTGAACATCAAAACCAAATAAATGTAAAATTGAATAAAGTAAAGGCGAAGCATGTCCGGCAGATAATATAAATCGATCACGATTAATCCATTTTTTATTTTCATGAGTAAAATTTATATGATTTGCCCAAAGAGTATAAACAATAGGAGCCGCCCCTATTGCCGTACCCGGATGTCCGGACTTTGCCTTCTCTACCATTTCGGCAGAAAGCACTCTAACAGTATCTATAGATAATTTTTTGATATATTCCATTTAACCCTCCTATCGCTAAACAATTATTAACTTAACCTTTTTCTCTTCTATATATTTAACCCATTCTGAAGGAATGTTCGAATCGGTAATAATATAATCAAATTCGGTAATTTCCGCAAAATGATACGCATGAATCATTCCAAACTTTGTAGAATCGACAACCAAATACTTTTCTCCGCTTGAATCAATCATTGCCTGCTTATTTTCTATTTCATACATTTTATTACATGTTATTCCTAAATCTCTGTGTATTCCCGAACAAGACACAAACACTCTTCCCCCACGAAATTTGTTAATCAATTTAAGTCCTTCACTGCTTTCAAACATAAATGTATCATTATGAAAAAGTCCACCGGTAACAATAAGCGTTACCAACGGTTTATACATTAACAATTGAGCAACTCTGAAATTGCTGGTAATTACCGTAACTCTTAAGTTATCCGGAAACATTCTTGCTATTTGTTCGGTTGTGGTTCCATTATCAATCATTAACACATCATTATTTTTAATAAATTCTAATGCTTTTTTGGCAATTCTGTTTTTTTCTTCAAGCTGATAGTTTTCCGCATCATCAATAAAATATTCTCCGTGACTCATTATTTTTGTATTTAAAGGCTGAATAAGCATTACAAGTCCGGTTTTTAAGGAAACCAAATTCCGACTTATTAACTCGTCTACATCCCTTCTTACGGTCATTTCACTTACATAAAAGTATTTTGATAATTTATTTATTTTAGTGGGACCGTTAATACTCAAATAATCCAAAATTTTAGAAAGTCTGTTTGTTCTCACTTTTTTTCACCTTTAATTTTTTTAAAATATTAACATTAACCCCTTGTTCTTTTAATTTAATTATATATGAGCTGATTATTAAAGTAATTAATGCCAATATATGCGGAAACATCTTTATTATGGAAGGAGATATGGACGTGCCCAGTAACTCCAGCCTTATTCCGATTGAATCGGCTAAGCCGAATAATAAAGTGGATAATGCGACAAAGATAGGATGGGCAGCTCCAAATATTACGGTTGTAAAAGCCGTAAATCCACGTCCTTGAATCATATGCTCGGAGAATTGCGAAACAATCACGGTAGACAAAAATGCACCGGCAATCGCACTTAGTGCCCCTGAAATTAAAATTACAATTATCCTAATCTTGTTTGGATTGATTCCGGCAGCTAATGAACCTATTTCAGATTCGCCGACAGCCTGAATTTTTAATCCGATACTTGTTTTAAATAATATGATATAAATTACAACCACTACAGCTATTGATAAGTATGTAAATATGCTTTGATTGCTTAAAGCACCTATAACAGGAATCTCTTTTATCATTGCAAGCTCAATACCGACAAGCTTGTTTATTATCCTTGGTCTGAAAGCACCCTGCACATCAAATATGGCTCTCATTAAAAATGTGGTTAATCCCGCCGCCAACATATTAATCGCAATACCGGAAATTATATGATTTGATTTAAATTTAACAATAAACACCGAGAATAGCGAACTGAATATTATCCCGCTAATCATCGCCCCAAACATTCCGAAAATAATATTCCCATCGGTTAAATGCACTACAAGAATCGCAAAAAAAGCCCCGACCAACGCAAATCCCTCATGGGCAATATTGAATACCCCGGCCCTTTGACACATCAGTCCTCCCATTCCCATTAAAATTAACGGAGTCGCAATTCTTAACGTCGCATTTAATACGTTATTAACAGTTATCCAATCCATTATTTCCCTCCATCGTTTGTTTATCAATTTCAACATTTTTACCTTTGAAAAGCTTTTTTATATTGGGAAGTATAATATTTGCGGCAATAGACAATATAATAATCGACATAACAATTTCCGTAACGGCGGACGGAACATTGGTAATTCTTTCCATATTAATTCCGCCGTTTTTTAATGCTCCGAAAAAGAATCCTGAAATTATTATTCCAAAAGGATTATTGTTAGATAATAAAGAAACGACAACTCCGTCAAATCCGAAGTTCGGATTAAAATTAGCCAAAAGTCTGTGTTGAATGGCGGTAACCTCTATAACGCCAATCATTCCCGCTATTGCACCGCTTAAAACCATAACCTTAACAGTTACCCATTTATCTTTTATTCCTGAATATTTTGCAAAATTAGAATTTGAACCGACCAATTTAATTTCATATCCGAAGGTGGTTTTATAAAAAATAAAACCGATTAAAACAGCTAAAATTATCGCAATATAAAATCCTACGTTTGCCGAGGAAGGATACAGCTCTTTTATTCTGGGTAGAAAAGTATTTTCGGCAATCAGCTTTGACGCATTTAATTGAGTTGCCGATAAATTATCACGCAACGGATTTGCTACCAAATAATCTGTAAACAACAATGCAATGAAGTTTAACAATAATGTAGTAATAACCTCGTTTGTATTAAAGAAAACTTTTAATAAAGCAGGAATTAATGCATATATTGCTCCGGCAGAAATTCCTGCCAAAAAAACAACCGACAAAGCGAACATCGGAGGCAAATTTTCCGAAATATTAATTGCTATAAAAGTCGCCAAAGCAGCTCCCATATAAATTTGCCCGTCAACTCCGAGATTAAAAACCTCGGCTTTGTACGAAACGGCAATAGCCAGTCCGGCTAATATCAAGGGTGTTGCCCACCGTATGGTTCCGGCAATATCCGTTGTTATTCCTTGAATTATGCCTTGTACAATCGCAAACGGAGTATAACCGCTTATTAACAGAAATAATGATGAAAATATTAACGAAACAATTATTAAAACAATATTTTTGGTTATTAGATTCGATACAAAATTTGCCTGTTTTTTATAATCAATCATTCCTGCCCTCCATTTTATTCCTCTTTGCTCCCGTCATATATCCGGCAATAGAATACTCATCAATTTCTCCACGTTTAAATTCACCGACAATTTCACCTTCGTACATAACTAAAATTCTATCTGACAACTCAAATATTTCATCAAGCTCTGCACTCACTAAAAGTATCGCTTTTCCGGCATCTCTTTCGGCAAGCAAATTCCTGTGAATAGACTCAATAGCTCCGATATCAACACCTCTGGTAGGTTGTGCAGATAAAATTAGAATCGGATTTTGATCTAATTCTCGTCCGATAACAACTTTTTGCATATTACCTCCGGATAAAGTATTTAACGCATATGTTGTATCAGGAACTTTTACATCATATTTAGCCTTAATTGATTCTGAATATTTATAAATTTCATTCCTTTGCAAAATACAAACTTTAGAATAAGGTTTATGATAATAACTGTTCGCAATGATATTGTCCATGATTGATAAAGTTTTTGATGTCCCGACCTTTAGTCTATCTACAGGGATGTGAGCTATGCCGGCTTCTCTTCGTTTTCTAATAGAATAATTTGTTATTTTATTTTTTAAATAAATTACTTCCCCCGAAGTGCTTTTTCTAAGCCCGGCAAGCACCTCGATCAATTCCGTTTGACCGTTACCTTCAACTCCGGCAATACCGACTATTTCATTTTGTTTTACAGAAAAACTGATATTTTTTAAAATTTCCATACCGCGATTGTTATTACAAAACAAATTTTTCACCTCTAATACGGTATCCTTCGGCTGATACGCATTACGTTTTAAATCAGAGTTTACCAATCTGCCCACCATCATTTTAGATAAATTATCAAAATTCGCATCTTTTGTATCTAAATTTCCCGTCATTTGACCTTTTCTCATAACGACGATATGATCGGTAATTTTTAAAACCTCTTTTAATTTATGAGTTATAAATACTATTGCCACCCCCTGCTCCTTTAATTTTTTTAATACAACCAATAATTTTTCGGTTTCAGTAGGTGTTAAAACCGCCGTAGGTTCATCTAAGATCAATATATTAACCTTAAGGAAAAGTGCTTTTAATATTTCAACCCGCTGTTTTTCACCTACGGATAATCTATATATTTTTTCATCAAGATTAACATGCAGATTATACTCTTTCATTATTTTATTTATTTCAATTCTTGCGTTTTTTTCATTTATAAACCCGTTATTAACAGGAATGTTTCCTAATATTATATTTTGAAGTACCGTTAAATTAGGCATCAACATAAAATGCTGATGAACCATTCCTATTTTATGTTCCAGCGCTTCTGCGGGATTTTTTATATTTAAAATTTTACCGTTAAGTTTTATAGTCCCGGAGTCTTTTTCAATCATTC
>JBHAFN010000003.1:0-8454 GCA_041856105.1 Bacillota bacterium | reverse complement strand
ATGGGAGAACTTAATAAAACGTTGGAAAACAAACTTAATCAGACCGATTTAATTATTGTAAAAGAAAATTTAAATTCATTAATTAATTATTTGAAGGAGAATAAAGAATGATAAAGACCATTTTAAGCAATATCAAAGAATACAGAAAGGCAAGCATTGCCGCCCCTTTACTTATGATCGGTGAAGTTATATGTGAACTGATGTTACCGTATTTAATGGCCAACATTATCGATTTGGGAATATATCAAAACAACATGAATGCCGTTGTAAAAAACGGATTGTTAATGGTCTTGTGTGCATTTTTGTCATTATTCTTCGGTACGATGAGCGCAAGAACCGCCTCATACGCTTCCAGCGGTTTGGCAAAAAACTTAAGGTATGCAATGTTTAAGAAAATTCAAAATTTTTCATTTAAAAATACCGATAAATACAATACCTCCGGTTTGGTAACCCGATTGATGACCGATGTAACCAATACCCAAAACAGCTATCAAATGATTTTAAGATTGGCGGTCAGAGCGCCGATGACCTTGATTGTGGCTTTATTTATGGCTTTCAGCATTAATGCCGATCTCTCCGTCATCTTTGTTTATGCGATTATCTTTTTATCCGTAGGTTTAAGTGTAATGATGTATTTTGCCTTTATCTATTTCAGAAAAGTTTTTGAACAATATGACGCTTTAAATGCTTCCGTTCAGGAAAACATTACCAACATTAGAGTGGTTAAAGCTTATGTAAAAGAAAAAGATGAAACAAATAAATTTAAAAAAGCTTCCTTTAACGTTTATAAATCATTTATTAAAGCCGAAAATATTGTGGTATTCAACAGTCCGTTAATGTATTTAACCATTTATGCATGTATTATAGCTTTAAGTTGGTTCGGGGCCAACATGATCGTAAATAACGCTTTAACTACCGGAGAGTTGATGAGCTTATTTACCTATACAATGAGTATATTGATGTCATTGATGATGATTTCCTTTATCTTTGTAATGATTTCCATGTCCTTTGCCTCGGCAAACAGAATTGCGGAAATATTAAATGAAGAAATAGATATCGTCAGTCCTGAAAATCCTGTTAAAAAAGTTAGCGACGGCAGGATTACATTTAAAAATGTCAATTTCAAATATTACGATCATTCCGAAGATTATGTATTGGAAAATATCAATTTGGAAATTAAATCGGGAGAAACAATCGGCATATTGGGCGGAACCGGCTCCGGTAAATCCACATTGGTTCAACTAATTCCTCGTTTATATGACGTAAAAGAAGGAGAAGTGCTTGTTTCCGGTATCAATGTAAAAGAATATGATTTAAAAACTCTTAGAGATGCGGTTGCCATGGTCTTACAAAAGAACGTTTTATTTTCCGGAACCATTAAGGAAAACTTAAAATGGGGTAATGAAAAGGCCAGCGACGAGGAAATTATCCGGGCATGTAAGCTGGCTCAAGCCGATGGATTTATCAACAGTTTCCCCGACGGTTATGACACTTACATTGAACAAGGCGGTACCAATGTTTCCGGCGGTCAGAAACAAAGGCTTACCATTGCCAGAGCATTATTGAAAAATCCCAAAATATTAATTTTGGACGATTCCACCAGTGCCGTGGATACTAAGACCGACGCTTTAATCAGAAAGGCGTTTAGAGAAGATATTCCCAACATAACCAAACTGATTATCTCGCAAAGAATATCATCTATCGAAGATGCCAATCGGATAATAGTTTTGGATAACGGCAGAATTGAAGCTGTCGGAACTCACTGGGAATTAATCGAAAAAAGTCCTATTTATAAAGAAATTTACGAAACTCAAGTTAAAGGAGGTAATGAAAATGAGTAGAGGAAGGGTTATATTACCTCCGGGAGAAAAACTGGATAAGGAAGTAATGATTCGATTATTAAAATACACCTTCAAGAATTATAAACCGCAAATCTTTATAGTAATCATCAGCATCGTTATCAGTGCGATTGTTTCGGTAGTCGGTTCTTTATTTATGAGATCGTTGATTGACGATTATATTACTCCGATGTTATCGCAAAGCAATCCGAACTTCACTCCCCTTTTTAATGTACTGGTAATATTGGTTACGGTTTATGTTTTGGGGATACTGTTTAATTTCATCTATCAAAAATTACTTATCTATATTACCCAAGGTACTATTAAAAAATTTAGGGATGAAATGTTTGAACATATGGAAAAACTTTCCATAAAATATTTCGACACTCATCCGCACGGCGAAATCATGAGTGTTTATACAAATGATATCGATACTTTAAGACAGGTTATTTCTCAATCGTTTCCTCAGATTTTATCTTCACTTATTTCCATAATTTCCGTATTTTGTTCAATGGTCGTATTAAGCTTTCCGTTGACCTTAATCGTTGTGCTTATGGTCATAATCATGCAGGTAGTCATTAAAAATTTAACCGGTAAATCGGGTAAATATTTTATCAAACAACAAGACGATTTAGCTAAAGAAAACGGTTATATCGAAGAAATGATGGAAGGCAGAAAAGTAATTAAAGTATTTACCCATGAAGATATCGCCATAAATGACTTTGAAAAAATCAACGATCAATTATTTGAAAGTTCTTATAAGGCCAATCAATATGCAAATATGATGATGCCTATCTTAGCTAACTTAGGTAATATCTCCTATGTGCTTACCGCTTTTATCGGCGGTTTGTTGGCCATTAATTTTAACGCTTTATCCATAGGAACGCTTGCGTCGTTTTTATCCTTGAACAGATCCTTCAACATGCCGATTACCCAAGTATCCCAACAGTTGAATTCAATTATAATGGCTATGGCGGGTGCGCAAAGAATATTCACCTTATTGGATCAAATTCCCGAAGTTGATGAAGGTAAAGTAACCTTGGTAAACTATGACAAGGAAAACAACTCGATAAGTAAAACATATACCGGCAGTTGGGCATGGAAACATCCTTATGAAAATAATCAATATACATTGGTTCCTTTAAAGGGAGATGTAAGATTTAATGATGTCAGCTTCGGTTATGTCGATAACAAAATCGTCTTGCACGATGTTAATTTATATGCCGAACCTGGTCAAAAAATAGCCTTTGTCGGAGCTACGGGTGCCGGTAAAACAACGATTATGAATTTGATCAATCGCTTTTACGATGTTCAAAAAGGTTCCATTACCTACGACGGAATCGATGTAAAGCTTATTAAAAAAGACGACTTAAGAAAATCGCTGGGGATTGTATTACAAGATACTCATTTATTCAGCGGTACAATTAAAGATAACATTAAATACGCAAAGCCGGATGCCGATGATGAAGAGGTCAAGCAGGCTGCCAAATTGGCTAACGCTCACCAGTTTATTAAACATTTGGAAAAAGGTTATGACACATATTTAAGCAGCGACGGCAGTCCGTTATCTCAAGGGCAAAAACAGTTATTATCAATTGCCAGAGCCGCCCTTGCCAATTCTCCGGCACTCATCCTTGATGAAGCCACTTCTTCCATTGACTCTCGTACGGAAAAAATTGTTCAGGAAGGTATGGATAAGTTAATGGCGAATCGGACTACCTTTGTTATAGCGCATCGTCTTTCCACCATAAAAAACGCTCATGTAATTATGGTTATGGATCAAGGCAGAATTATTGAAAGAGGAAATCACGAATCTTTGTTAGCTAAAAAAGGAGTATATTATCAACTCTACACCGGAGCAATAGAAATAGACTGACGGTCGGTAAATTTATCGACCGTTTTAAATATAAAAAAAGAAGAATATCGCTATTCCTCTTCAAATAAACATTCACCGTTGGTTTCGATTACGTTTTTATACCAATAAAACGATTTCTTTTTAAAGCGGTCATATGAACCTTTGCCGTAATCATCCGCATCTACATATACAAAGCCGTATCTCTTGGACATTTGTTTTGTACTCTCGCTTACAAGGTCTATACAAGCCCAAGAAGTATATCCCAATAATTCCACTCCATCTTCCTTAATTGCGTCATACATCGCTTTAAAATGACTCTTAAAGTAATCTATGCGATATTGATCATCTACGGTATTATTAACCAGTTCATCTTTGGCACCCAAACCGTTTTCAACAATCATTAACGGTTTACGATAACGATCATATAAATCTACCAAAGAAATTCTAAGCCCGATCGGATCAAGCTGCCAACCCCATTCACTGGATTTTAAATAAGGATTTTTTACCGCAAGAATAGTATTGCCTGCCGTTGTTGCCAAATCATCCGTATTTTTAGCGGCACAACTGGACATATAATAAGAAAACGACACAAAATCTACCGGATGATTTTTCATCAAATCATCATCCCCTTCTTCCTTAACGATATTTATCCCCTTATTTTTAAATCTGGCCAATAAATAGGCAGGATATTCTCCAAATACCTGAGTATCGCTATAACAGTATGTACTTCTCATCATTTGTTGCGCTTCCAATACATCTTCGGGTTTACAAGTATAAGGATAATAGGTAAGCTTGGTAAGCATACATCCGACCATGGAGTTAGGAATAATTTCATGACAAATTTTAGTAGCTATCGCACTTGCGACAAACTGATGATGCATGGCCTGAAAAATAACTTCTTCAAAGTTTTTTCCTTCAAAACGATCTCTGATCAATCCTCCGGTAGTATACGGATGTCTGATCATACTGTCCACTTCATTAAATGTAAGCCAATACTTTACTTTATTTTTATATCTCTTACATATTGTTTCCACATATTTTGTAAAAAAAGCAATTGTTTTGCGATTATACCAACAATCATATTTTAATACCAAATTTAACGGAGGTTCATAATGCGACATCGTTACTAAAGGTTCAATATTGTATTTTAAACATTCGTCAAATACATCATCATAAAATTTTAATCCTTCCTCATTAGGTATTTCATCATCTCCGTTGGGGAAAATTCTGCTCCAAGCGATGGATAATCTGAACACCTTAAACCCCATTTCAGCCATTAAAGCGATGTCTTCTTTGTAACGGTGATAAAAATCACTGCCATGTCTTTTAGGATAATTAATTGTATCGGTTAAATCTTTCAGTGCTTCTTCAATATCTTTACTGGTTACTTCATTATGGGCGGCGTAGTTTTTTACATCAACATCGAAATGGGCTCTGGCGCAATCAGATACCGATAAACCTTTACCGCCTTGATCAAACCCGCCTTCATATTGATTTGCCGCAGTAGCTCCTCCCCATAAAAAACCTTCGGGAAATCTTTTTGTCATTTAAAACCCTCCTTCATATAATTAAATTTTAATGGATAATCATCAAATGTATATATAACCGCATATTTCTGTAAGTATATTTCAAATAAATTTATGATCAGGTGATTTTTAATGAAAAAATAATTCATTAAAAAATCAGCCGAATATTTAAAACAGCTGATTAAAAGCGCTATACAAAGCCATTAGATACACTACCGATACAAAAGAGTAAACTATTTTTTCTCCCTTTTTAAAAGGTGAATCCTTTTTTAATAATCTGTATAAACCGTAAGGAGTAAATAAAAATATAAAGATATAAGTAATAATTTTATATCGGGAAAACGGTTCCACTTTTTCTTCTTCCAAGGCTCTTCGATTAATTCTTTTTCTTCTGATCAAAATTTCCTTTTGAACATCGCTAAGCTCAACTTCTTCATTTTTATTTTTTTTCATATATTGTCCTCATCCATTATTTTATCAAATAAACGCCCTTTCGGGCGTTTATTAACTTTCCTGTTCGATTTGAGCTTGTTTGTTGGAAATCAATACAAACGGAGTATAAATCAATATGGAGGCACAAATAGCCGTGAATTGAGCTAATACGGCCCCAAAATCACCTCCGGTTGCTAAAAACGGAGCAAGTAAAGGCGGAGTGGTCCAAGGAATGTTATATGCCATTACTTTGGCGATTTTAAAGTATGTAAATGCATAACCGATAATTGCCGATACAAACGGTGCCAACATAAACGGAATAACAAGCACCGGGTTTAATACTATCGGTAATCCGAAGGTCATCGTTTCATTAATGTTGAAGATTCCCGGAGCTATGGACAGCTTGGCAATCGCCTTATAATCATCACGTTTGGAGAACAGTAAGATGGCAATAATCAACCCTGCCGTAATACCCGCTCCGGTAGTAGTGGAAAATACGCTGATAAATGATTGATTTAAAATATTGGTAGGCTCTAATCCGGCAGTAACCGCTGCGGTATTTTCATCTAGGGCGATTAACATTGTAGCTTCATAAACGGGTTTTAATACTTGGGTACCGTGAATGCCCAAACTCCATAGTAAAGTGGAAACCCAAATAATCAATAAATAACCCGGAAGACCGGTCAATACTCCGGCAAGAGGAGTCTGAATCCATTTGGCAATCGCTTCATAAATCGTATAATTGAAGATTTTTTGAAAAACAAATCCGAAAGTCGCTACAACAATAACCGTAACTATGGACGGGAATAATACGTTAAACGCTTTGGCAACGTTACTTGGTACCGTATCAGGCATTTTTATTTCCAATTTTCCGGAATTGGATAATTTACAATATATTTCCGTAGAAATTATGGCCGCAAACATCCCCAGAAACAATCCTTGAGCATTGGTAAAGTTTCTAGGCAAGACGTTATTAACGGTATAGGCAATACTGTTTCCTGCCGCATCGTTTACTGAACCGGCAACGGAAGTGGTACATAAAGTAATAAATGACGCAATGGCCACTAAAGGAAGAACGTGTTCTTCACGACCGTAGTGTTTACCTAAATTAATGGAAGTTAAAACAACTAAACCGATCGCAAAGAAATTCAGCGTGGCATAGTTGGCCGCATTAAATATCGGCGATAATTGTTCAAGCCATGCAAAACCGTTCACCTTGGCCAAGGATATACCTTGGGTGGTGGTTGATAAGCCAACATTAAGAATTAAAGTACAAAACGCACCTGTAATAATGATGGGTAATAAAGAAGTAAACGCATCTTTAATCGCTGACATGTAACGGTTGGTTTGTAGCTTTTCAGCTACGAATAAAACTCCATTCATTAACTTATCTTTCATTTTTTTATCCCTTCTTATAAGTTTTTATTCTATGCCGTAATCTTTCGGATTATATGTTTCCCCTTCATTTTCCAATTTTTCAATCGTTTCCTTAAATTGAGGCAAATATTTTTTATTAGCCAATAACATTTGATTTAAAAGTTTTCTGGAAACCGTTCCGCTTGTTATTAACGGATTGATTGTAAAAGATTGTAACGCCTTACCGTAATCTCCGGTTACAGCCGCTTCAATTACAACCTGTTCCATCGCCTTTTGGTTTTGTAAAATACCTCTGATACATGGCGCAAACGATCCCCAATTCATCGGTTCAGGGCCATGGGCGGTTATGATTGCCGAAATTTCAACGGTACAATCATACGGTAAATCATTGATCGCTCCATAGTTTTTTGTGCTTACCACCATATTTGTCCGCTTATCGTTTTCAATGGAACAGATAACCTCACATGCCGCATCGCTGTAATGAGTGCCGCCCCGCTTTGTCAACTGTTCGGGTTTATAATTTAAATTCGGATCTTTATATAATTCAAACAATTCTTTTTCGGTTTGTTTAACAAGTTCCGCTCTTGTATTATGTTTTTTAAATTCTTCCAATTCATCTTCAAGCATGTCGTCCGTTATATAGTAATAACGGTGATATGAACATGGCAATAAATGCGTATCTTTAACCTGTTCATAATTTAAAGGTAAATCTCTTACGTTCTTCATGCCGGCATATTTACCTTTGTTTTCCGGTTTATAAATTTCATCGATTAAATAATCGGTAATTTCTTTGCCTGATTTATCCCATACTCTATGCCAATGGAAGTGATTCAACCCGGCAAATTTGAAATATAAACTGTCATCAAATTCAGGTAAACCCATTACGGCATTATCCATATTCATAAAACCGATCGGTACATTACATAAGCCCACGGTTTTATCCCATCCGCCATAGTTAATCGCCGCTTCCGTAACCATACCGGAAGGATTGGTGAAATTAATTAACCATGCATTAGGACATAACTCCTTCATATCTTTAATAATGTCCAAGATAACCGGAATTGTTCTGAATGCTTTAAAAATTCCTCCCGCTCCGTTAGTTTCCTGACCGATTAGATTAAATGCCAAAGGAATTCTTTCATCTCTTATTCTTGCGTCCAACAGTCCCACTCTAAATTGGGTTGTTACAAAGGTTGCGTCCTTTAAAGCTTTTCTTCTGTCTAAGGTTAAAAACACTTCCCAATCCAGATTGGCGGCCTTAATCATTCTTTTAGCCATTTCGCCGACTATTTCCAGTTTTTCTTTACCTTCTTCAATATCAACCAGCCAAATTTCACTGATATTCAATTGATCCTGTCTTTTGATAAAACCTTCGATTAATTCCGGAGTATAGCTTGAACCGCCGCCTATTGTTACAATCTTTACT
>JBHAFN010000002.1:0-9982 GCA_041856105.1 Bacillota bacterium | reverse complement strand
ATTGAAACGGATAAGATTTATTAACCGTTTCCGGATTGTTAATTCTTACCAATCTTAACATTTCCAAAGAACGTTCTTCCGCCTGTTTTTTATTTAATCCCTGATGAAGCATCAATACTTCGCTTATCTGACGATTAATGGTAAATACCGGATTTAGCGATGTCATCGGTTCTTGGAAAATTACCGATACATCGTTTCCTCTGATTGAGGCCATTTCCTTTTCATTAAATTTGGTAATATCCACTCCGTCAAATATAATACTTCCTTCATATATTTTTTGGTTATTTTCAAATAATTTTAAAATCGACATTGCCGTTTGCGATTTACCGCTGCCGCTTTCTCCCACAACTCCTAAAGTTCTTCCCTGTTCAAGAGAAAAAGTTACTCCGTTAACCGCTTTAACCAAGCCTTTTTTAGTTTCAAAGTAAGTATGAAGATTATTTATTTCTAATAATTTTGTCATTATAACCCCTCCCTACTTTTCATTGGATTTCGGATCCATCGCTTCTCTAAATCCGTCCCCAATTAAATTAACGGATAACACCGCAATAATAATCATGGCTGTCGGGAAAACCCATCTCCACCAATAAAGATCAATAACGCTTGACTGTTTGGCATTGGTAAGCATGTTTCCCCATGAAGGAATTGGCGGTTGAATACCGAAGCCTAAAAACGACAATCCCGATTCGGTAAGCATCGTTCCGGCATAACCCAAAGTAATACTCACAATCGCAATATTTAACACGCTAGGCAAAATATGCTTGATAATAATCGTACTTTCCTTTAATCCCAATGCTCTTGCGGCCAATACGAAATCCTTTTCTCTTTCAATCAGAATTTGACCGCGAATTAACCGAGATAAACCCACCCAGCTTAATAAACCGATAAGAACCATTACCAAATACATTTTCTGGGAAGCGGTCATCTTATTACCTATGGCAAAGGATAAAGTCATAACTAACGGTAAGAACGGAATTGAAGAAATTATTTCTCCCAATCTTTGAACTAGATTGTCTACCCATCCTCCCATAAAACCGGAAATCAAACCGGTAATAATGCCGATAACTGATGAAATTAATACTGCGATAACCCCGACAAACAGAGATATCTTTCCGCCATGGAAAATTCTGATTAATAAATCTCTGCCCAATTCATCGCTACCCAAGATAAAGCCTTTATTACCCCATGCATGAATATTACCTGAATCATCAACGGCATAAATTTGGAAGTAATTACCCATCAGACTGACCACCTTATTGGAAATATCGGGAACATCCAATTCTCCGTAAACGTTTCTTCCAAGAGTAATGATTTTGCCTTCTTCAGTCAATAAGATAAAGGCATTATAAGTTGCCTGAACTTGAGTGATTTTTTCCGTAATTTCAGCATTTTCACTTAAAAGCAATCCGAAACCGCTATTACCCCAAGTATAAACATTGCCTTCATCATCAACGGCAATCGCATTATTTTTATTGATCGCAATATCAACGACGTTTATGGAACCGTCCGTTAATTTTTCAGGTAATGTGGTAGCCACATATCCTTTACCGGAAATTCCGATCGTTCCGTCATTTAACAAATATAACACATTAAATTTTCCTGCTTCAGCCTTTACAATCTTACCTACCCAATCCGACTTGACAATATCTTGTCCTTGCCCCTGATCGCCCCATAAGTAAGCTTTACCGTTTAAAGTAACCACACCGGCATAATCTTTACCGGCAAACATTTGTTTAACATTACCGGTAATCAAAGAAACCATTGAAGAAGGAATATCCGTTTGGTTGGCTAAATTACTTCCCCAACCCACATATTCACCGCTGACCAATCTGGCAATGATGAATGAATCGCCCACCGTAAAATCTTCTACCTTCGATGTAGCAACTTTTTCGGGAATTTTGGTGACCCCGTTTACATCAACACCCCAAACATATAATTTTCCGTCATTATCCAAGCCGACACTGAACGAGGTTCCGCTTTCGATCTTGTTCAAATTTCCGTTTAATTCTTTCGGGAATTTTAACATATCGGTTCCCGGAGCTATATTTTTAAGTTCCGGTTCGTTTGCATAAAAATCAACCGGATTTAAAGCCGCCCCAATTAAAACAAACGAAACTAAAGATACAAATCCGACTAATCCAAGCATAGCAAGTTTATTGGCAATGAAATTATTAAACACCGCCCTGCTTGGAGTAATTATTGTATTATCGTCGTCAACCGTTAAATTTTCTATTTTTTTACGAGTACTGAATATGCCCAAGAAAGTACTCAATATTGATTTAGATTCTTTTTTCATACTTCCTCCTATTTCAGTTTAACTCGCGGATCGACAAATGCATAAGCAATGTCGGTAATTAAATTGGTAAGTACATATACTATGGAGAAGAATAGATTTAAACTGGTAATCATATCATAATCCAATGAACTTAAAGCCTCCACCAACACTCTCCCCATTCCGTTCCATGAGAACACGGTTTCGGTAATAACCGCTCCGGCGAATAAACTGCCGATTGAACCGATTACGATAGTTACAACCGGAATCAATGCGTTTCTAAAAGCATGAGAATAAACGATTACTTTTTGACTTAAACCTTTAGATCTGGCGGTACGGATAAAATCCTGGCTAAGTACATCCAACATTGCACTTCTTACATAACGAATGGTTCCTGCCAGATTCATAATCGTAAGGGTAATAACCGGAAGAATTAATCTTCTTGCCCACTCAATATAATAGGCACTACCCTTTAAACTTGCCGAAGGCATAGAGCCTGTAGGCAAAAGTTTAAGTTTTAATGCAAAAACATATATTAAAAGCAAAGAGATAAAAAATGAAGGAACGCTGGTTCCGATCAAAGAGAATACCTGCCAAAACTGATCATAAAAGCTTCCTCGCTTAACCGCCGATTTAATTCCGGCAAGGATGGCGATGGCAAGAGAAAAGAACACTACAAAAACATTTAAGATAATTGTATTTCTTAAAGGGGTCGCAATAACCGCAGTTACCGACTTATTATATGTGGTAGAGCTTCCCAAATCCCCTTGAATAACTCTTATAATCCACTTCCCGTATTGAACGGGAAGAGGCTGATCCAATCCGTAATAAATACGTAATTCTTGCCTAAGCCTACTTTTTTCTTCCGCCCTGGTAATCCCGCTTTGAATTATTTTTGTTTCAACCGGATCTCCCGGCATTATTTTGGTTATTCCAAAAATTAAAACAGAAATTGCAAAAACGACAGGTATTAAGGACAAAAGTCTTTTAACAACATACTTTATCATCTTTCTATCTCCTTTGCCACAAAAGAAGATAGTCCTATTTTCATAGGTGCTATCTTCTTATAAAATTCAGCCTGATACTTTATACTATTTAAGTTTAATTTGCTCAATTACATCATACCAACTGTTGAATGATGTTGTCGGCATAGATTCAATCTTATCAGCATTATAGTAATCGCGATAAACGTTTGCATATAATGGAAGCAACGGCAATATTTCGTTATAACGAGTTTGATATTCCAACCATAATTTAGAATATTCATCGCGTTGAGATTTATCAAGTTTTCTCATTTCTTCTGATAATCTGTCCAATTCCGCATCGGTAATACTTAACGGATTGAATGTCGTCCCTGCCAAACGTGAATGACTGGTTAAGTAAGGATCATAAACAGCTGTAAAGTTTGTAGCAAGGTTAAAGATATTATATCTATCTTCCACCGGATGTTTAGACCAATAATAGTATTGATCGATTAATGCGTTCCAATCTCCTAATGTACTTTCATATTTAATACCTACTTTTTCACCGTTTGTAGTTAAATCCGATTTGATCAATTCGGTGATTTCGTTGTTTTCAGTACCGAAGTGTTTAATTACAAGTTCTTCCCCTGCCGCATTATATCTGCTTCCGGTTCCTTCAGCCCACGGAGTTTTTCCGTCAGATTGATATTTATATTCTGATTGATCCAATTCTTTAATAGCTTCAGTTAATGAGAAGTCATAAGAATTCAATTCGCTTAAAGCTTCTTTATTTTCAAGATACATCCATTGAGCGGTAGCATATTCGGAGTTGATAGCAATACCGTTACCTGCCCCCAAGTATGATGAAATTAAATTTTGTCTGTCAACCAAGTGAGCAAGCGCTTTACGAACATGAACATCGGCAGTTGGCCCTTCCGTGAAGCCCATTCCCAAGAAACCGTAACCTAAACGATCATATTTTGTAGACGCAAATCCCGCTTCTTCCAATTTAGAAACGATTTCAGCTTGGAATAATTGATAAACGACATCAACTTCACCGTTAATTAAACGATCGCCGGCCAAATCACTGTTTGTATTACCACGAACGATAACGGTTTCAATCGTAGGTTTTCTTCCTTCAGCATCTCCTGCATAGTTAGGATTTAATTTAAATATAACTTCATTGTTTTCAAACGATTCCAATGTATATGGACCGGCAACAACGGTAGGCTTATGCAAATAACCGTCTTCACCGACAAGAGTTGCCGCAACTTCATCCAAATCAACTCCGGTTACGGCAGTACCGTTATCATCAGAAACTATTTCCGCTCCGGCAGCTAAAACGTGTAACGGAGTCGGGAAAACCTCTACATATCTTAACTCATAGAAATATGGTAAGAAATCTTTGGAAATGGTAATGCTGAATGTTAAATCGTCAATTAATTTAACACCTTTTAAGTATCCGTTTTCACCTTCAGCTTCACCATATTTCGCCTTAGCGGCATTAACAACTTCTAAAGCCTTGTTATATTCATCGCTGCCTTCTTCAGCTTCACTTAAGGTAGCTGTAGCTTCTTCGGCTTCAGCATTGTACGCTTCAAAATTTTCAAAAGTAACTCCTGCTTTATAAGCGTCTACACCGATTAATGAACCGTCGGTATCAAAAATAGCTCCGACACCCGCATATTCATCTGAATAATTAAATAGCATTGTAAATACATAGTCTTTGGCAGTCAATGCTTCGCCATCGCTCCACAATAAACCTTCATTCAATTTGACCGTATATACTTTATCACCGTCGGCATTAAATTCTTCCGCCAATTCTTTAACATAAGAATTGTTAAGCTTTAACTCACCGGTTGCGGTAGTATAAACTGTTGAAGCCTTTTCATGTAAAAGTCTTTTAACAATTTGGTCTTCAGCAGTATTACCGAAGCCGAAATAGAAGTTACCTTTAATAACTTGTGAATCAACGATTAATTCCGTATTAGTACTTGTAGTAGTTTCAGTTGTAGTCGTTGACGTACCCGTACCGCCTCCGGAACAAGCAACAAGTGCTAAAGACATACTCGCTAAAGCTGCTGTTTTCAGCATTTTTTTCATTTACTTTCCCTCCTATATCATTCGATATGATTTACAGTTTTTCGAAACGGTAAAGTATAACCGCACCAAAAAATAAACCTGTATGTTATCAATTATAAAAAACATATCTAAAAAGTCAATATTTTCTTGAAAAAATGAACAACAGTTTTATGAAAAAAATTTCATAAAACTACATTTTTAATGAAAGTAATTGCATATATTCAAAGATAGTCATTTTTTAAACAAATGACCGTTATTGATCTGCCCATTCTTCCCACTTGTTCATCAGATTTTCTATTTTATTATGAATATCGTCAATTTCCTCATCCAGAAGTTTCATTTTTTGATAATCGTGATAATACTCAGGTTCAAACCTTAAGGCTCTTTTTTCATCTAAAACAACCTCCAGCTCGCTGATCTGTTTTTCCAGTTTGGCAATTTCCTTTTTGACATTTATCGGTTTGATTGCCTGCTTAACCTCTTTTTTTATCTCAATCGGTTTAGGCTTATGTTTGTCATTTATATATTCCTCATAGCCGTAAGGATAATAAATTACCCGATCTTTCTCAATAGACAATATCGATGTGGCAATCTGTTTAATAAAATAACGATCGTGCGATACAAACAAAACGGTTCCGCTATATTTTTTCAAAGAATCTTCCAAAGCTTCCTTACCGGGAATATCCAAATGATTTGTCGGTTCATCCAGAATAAGAAAATTCGCCCGTTTAAGCAACAGTTTAGCCAAACTCAACCTTACCTTCTCCCCGCCCGATAAAACATCAACCGTCTTAAATACATCGTCGGCACTAAATAAAAACTGTCCCAGCACCGTTCTGACTGCCGTTCTGTCTAAATCGGGATATTCATCCCAAAGCTCTTCCAAAACACTTTTTCCGCTGCTGAATTGAGCTAAATTTTGATCAAAATAAGCCGTTTCAATCTGATGGCCGTATAAATAAGATCCGGATAGCGGTTTAATCTGATTAACAAGGGTTTTAACCAAAGTCGACTTGCCGGTACCGTTATCTCCCAAAACGGCTATTTTCATACCTTGTCTGATTTCCAAGGAAACCTTGCACAGTATGTCATCATAGCCGACAGCCAATTCATCAATGGACAATACGCTCTTTCCGCCTTTAACTCTCGGTTCGAATTTGGCTTTGAAGGTTTTTAAATCCGGACCGTCAGGATTTTCCAATTTATCCATTCTTTCCAAATACTTGATTTTACTTTGGGCAAACGCAGCTTTATTTTTCTTGTATCGAAACTTTTCAATTAAAGCTTCCAACCTTTCAATTTCTCCTTGTTGACGATTATAGGCAGACAACTGTTTTTCCAAATCATTTCTTTTTTGAATTACAAAACTGCTGTAATTACCGATATATTTACTCATTCTGCCATATTCTATTTCATAAACCACTTCCGCTATATCATCCAAAAACATTCTGTCATGCGATACCAAAATAACCGCCTTAGGATATTTTTTTAAATATCCCTCCAGCCATTCGATGGTATTTAAATCCAAATGATTGGTCGGCTCATCCAACAATAGTATATCCGGTTTTAAAAGCAACAGTTTAACAAAAGCGATTCTGGTTTTCTGGCCACCGGAAAAGGTATTGATCTTTCTGTTTAAATCTTCTTTATCAAAGCCGAATTTGGTAAAAACGCCAAGCATTTCGGACTGGTAATCATATCCTCTCAATTCTTCAAATTTATTTTGTAAATCGGCATATTTATCTAAGATTTTACCGGAATAATCATCTTTCATCGTCTCTTCCAGTTTTTCCAATTCATCCTTGATTTCAAAAACTTCTTTAAATACCTCATTTAATTCTTCAAGCACCGTTTTATCTTCATCGTTCAGGGTTGATTGAGCAAGATAACCGACGGTTATATTATTTTGTTTATGCACAGTCCCTTTATCTAAATGTTCCAATCCGCCGATACATTTTAACAAAGTGGATTTACCGCATCCGTTTCTTCCCACGATCGCTATTTTTTCCGTGTTTTTTATCTCAAATTGAATATCCTCAAATACGGAATTGGCTCCGTAATATTTACTGCCTTTATTAATTTGATAAATCATTTTACAACCTTATATCCTTTATATGCTTAGGGCTTCTTTTCTCAAGAGGAGGCAAAACGTTATAATCCTTCCCGATAGCCGTACATAAATATTCGTGAGCGTTTTTAGCAACCGGCAATTTTGTATCTTCAAAATCGACATATTGAATCGGATATATATCATCTTTTTTAAAAATAAAAGGTTTAAAAGGGTTTTTAAAAGTCCAACATAAATCAAAGCCGATATATTTTGAGTTTTTGTTAAGTATCCCGTAAAATCGGGCATTGGCGACAAAAAGGCTTTTTAACCATGTGGGATTAATGTTGATGTTATCGAAAAGAATGATTAACGGCATTAACAGCTGATTAAAAAGTCTAAACGGCAAATCAATCAGTTTGTTATCGGAACAATAATCATATACAAACACATCCAAAAAGATCCCGTCGCATTCTTTAATTCTGTTTTCAAGCAAAGTATTGACTTCTTTTATATAAGTGTTTTTCTTTCTGATCTTCATTTCCGGAATTAAAGGATTGTATCTTTTATCAACTTCAAAACACTGAAAAACATATTCATCGGGAAGAGCTTTTTTTAAAACATCGATAAATCGCAAATAATCATCTTTTAACATCGCTATATCGGCATCATCATCCCAAGGGATAAAACCTTTATGCCTTATTGCGCCTAAAGCGCTGCCTCCGTTTAAAAAATACGGGATATTATGTTTTCGACATATTTTATCTACATCTTTCAACATCCTTAATAAAACATTTTGAACATCTTTAACTCTAATCTTACTACCATCCGGATTTTCTTTTAATATATATTCCATGTTTAATAAAAGAAAGCCAAATATCGGCTTTCAACCTTTCTTTCTAAAACAATAAGTTCTTCGGAGTTCTTGCAAAAGGGATGACATCTCTAATGTTTTGCATACCGGTCAAATAAAGCATGAAGCGCTCAAAGCCCAAACCGAAACCGGCATGTTTACAACCGCCATATCTTCTTAAATCCAAATACCACGACAATCCTTCTTCGTGAATGCCCAATTCCTTCATTCTTGCCTGAAGAAGTTCCAATCTTTCCTCTCTTTGCGAACCGCCGACCAGCTCACCGACTCCCGGCACCAATAAATCGCATGCCGCAACGGTTTTATGATCGTCATTTAAACGCATATAAAACGCTTTAATATCTTTCGGATAATCAGTCAGAAATACCGGACCCTTAATAACCTGTTCGGAAATATATCTTTCATGTTCGGTATTTAAATCCATTCCCCAACTGATTTTATTTTCAAATTTAATATCCGCTTTATTTAAAATGTCAATCGCTTCGGTATAGGTCATTCTGTAAAAAGCGGAATTTTTTACATTGTTCAACCTTTCCAATAACCCTTTATCAATAAATTCATTAAAAAATTTCATCTCTTCCGGACAATTATCCATTACATATTCAATACAATATTTAATCATATCTTCAATTAAATTCATATCATCGTCCAGATCCGCAAAGGCAATCTCCGGTTCAATCATCCAAAATTCCGCCGCATGAGTGGTCGTATTGGAATTTTCCGCTCTAAAAGTAGGTCCGAATGTATAAACGTCCCTAAACGCCAAAGCGAACGCTTCCGCCTGAAGTTGTCCCGATACCGTAAGACTGGCTTTTTTACCGAAGAAATCTTCATCATAGTTGGCATCGCTGCGGGTAGTTACGGTAAATACCTCTCCCGCCCCTTCCGCATCATTACCGGTAATAATCGGCGCATGGACATAGATAAATCCTTGATTTTGAAAAAATTCATGAATCGCCATCGATAAAACGGATCTGACTCTAAACACCGCGCTGAAAGTATTTGTTCTTACTCTTAAATGGCCGATTTCTCTTAGATACTCAAAAGAATGTCTTTTCTTTTGTAGCGGATATGAGCTGTCGCAACCGCCTTCCAATGTAATTTCTTTTACTTCCAACTCAAAAGGCTGTTTAGAATGGGGAGTTTCCTTATACAAGCCGATAACCCTTATGGCTGCCCCTGTTAACAGTTTACCAACTTCATCAAAGTTAGACAAATTATCAGTATATACAAGTTGGACGTTTTTAAAATAAGTTCCGTCATTCAATTCAATAAATCCCACCGATTTACTGTTACGGTTTGTTTTAATCCAACCTTGCATTTCTACATATTCAATCTGATCTTTTTCTACATCGCTGGAACTATTTTTAAAATCAAATAATTCACGAGCAGTCATAAAACTTAACATACAATCTCCCTATTCTCTTTTTATTTCTTCACGGCGTTGGTATCAAACACCAATTCTTGGATACTTGCGACTACGCTAATCGTCTTGACGGTTATTCCTTTAGGCACGACAAAATGCTCGGACGTAAAATCGACAATTCCGGTTATTCCGTTTTCTATCAAAATATCCACCGTTTCCTGAATGTTTTTAGTAATTGTTAATATGGCAATTCTACAACCTTTAGGAATATATTTAGATATTTCGTTAATCGAATATACCGGAACGCTGCTTCCCGTAATATTTTCCGGATATAAGTCAAACGCACATATGATCTCTCCGACAACATTTTTCCAATTGT
>JBHAFN010000001.1:0-10058 GCA_041856105.1 Bacillota bacterium | reverse complement strand
TCCAATATTTTTTTAAATTCTTCAACTTTATGTAAGTTTGAAGTAACCATAAATAATTCCATATTTTATCCAACCTTTTATTTTTAACAATGAGTATTATAACACAATTATATGGTTTAGTTGATTGAATAAATAGTAAAATAAGAGTAGAATTAATTAGACTTAAGGAGTAATAAAAAATGAGTAAAATAAGAACACGATTTGCCCCCAGCCCTACCGGATATATGCATATAGGAAACCTTCGTACAGCATTATACGAGTATCTGGTTGCAAAAAAAGAAGCTGACGGAGTCTTTATTTTAAGAATAGAAGATACGGATCAAGGCAGGCTTGTGGAAGGAGCTACGGACATAATCTATGAAACTTTAAAACAATGTCATCTAAACCACGACGAAGGTCCGGATATCGGCGGAAACTATGGCCCGTATGTTCAATCAGAAAGAATGCAAAGCGGCATTTATAAAGAATATGCCGATAAGCTTGTTGACTTAAACGGCGCTCATTATTGTTTCTGTAGCGAAGAAGACATTGAAAACCAAAGAAAAATCGCTTTAGCCAAAGGAGAATCTTTTATTTATAAAGATCCTTGTAAACACATATCCAAAGAAGAAGCCAGAGAGAGAATTAAAAACAAAGAATCATATGTAGTAAGACAAAACATTCCAACCGGCGGCACCACAACCTTTCATGATGAAGTATATGGTGATGTAACCGTGGAAAACAGTACTTTGGATGAAGCCATTCTATTAAAATCGGACGGTTTCCCTACTTACAATTTTGCCAATATTATTGATGATCACCTTATGGAAATAACCCATGTGGTCAGAGGAAACGAATATCTCTCAAGTACTCCGAAATATAATCTGATATATGAAGCTTTCGGTTGGGATATTCCCACATATATTCACTGCCCGCCGGTAATGAAAGATGAACATGCGAAATTGTCCAAGAGAAACGGAGACGCCAGCTTCCAAGATTTGGTAAAAAAAGGTTATCTTCCCGAAGCGATAATCAACTATATCGCTTTATTGGGATGGGCACCCGAAACCGAACAGGAAATATATACTTTAGATGAATTGAAGAAAGCTTTTAATGTTAAAAGAATTAATACTTCCGGAGCGATATTCGACATAGAAAAATTAACTTGGATGAACGGAATGTATCTTCGAGCAATGGATTTGGATACATACTACAATGTAGTAAAGGATTATATCAAACAAGCCGTATCCGATAAATTCGATCATAAATTGATTGCGGCAATCGTTCAACAAAGAGCCAATACTTTGGCCGAAATACCTGAAATGTTAACATTTTTTGATCAATATCAAGAATTCAACATCGATTTTTATACCAACAAAAAAATGAAAACAAATCCGGAAATCGCTTTAAATTCATTAAAAGAAGCATATAATACCCTGATGGAAATAACCGATTGGAAAGAAAACGTCATTCATGACGCCTTACTTGATAAAGTAAATGAGTTGGGAATAAAAAACGGTCAATTATTGTTTCCGGTAAGAGTTGCCATTACCAATATGCAGTTTACTCCGGGAGGAGCTATTGAAATATCCAATATTTTAGGTAAAGAAGAAACCTTGAAAAGAATTAAACAATCAATTGAAAATTTGGAGAAATAACTCTCCTTTTTTATTTGTAATAGTTTAAGTCAATCTCAACTGATAATCGTGGAAGATCAAACACGGTCAGATTGATTGCGGTTATCCTTCAACCATATATTTTTTTCGGTTATTGATCTTGCACTTACAGACAGTTAAAAATGATGAACTCAAATTCGATGCCTCAGAAAAATATTCCAAAAGAAAACCGCAAAAGCAAACAGTTTTTTCTGAATCCACTATAAATACTTCATTGTACTCTACCTCTTTTTTACCTGTTTCAGCTAATAAATATTGAAAAAACAATATTTATTTGTATAATTAAATACATTTATTTCTTTAAGAAACAAATTTGTCTAAAAAATGATACTCTTTCTATTCTAAGTGATTCTTTCTATCTTGTAAGTGTTGTCTAAACAAGTTGTAAAATCCTCATAACAATTCTTCGTTATAAAGTAAAACTCGAAGTGTTTTACCTCGAGTTAACAAGTTTTTTAAATAATTTTTGTTTAAATCTTCTAAATTTCAAAGCATACCTGCTTGTCATGAGCATTCCACCTATTATAGTACCTTGAGTAATCCCTAAAGTTAAGCCACCTAAAAAGTTATCCGACTTTTGATAAGTAAATAAGATTAAATAAATTAGAGAAGCGATAAAACCAAAAACAAACAATAAATTCATTCTCTTATTCAACTTAATCTTTTCTTCATTGCTGTAATCCGCAACTTTTAATGCTACTTCGTTTAATTCATTTTCTTTCATTTTAGTTATTGCATTTCCATCTAACAATTGAATCAAACTGACCTCATAATAATTGGATAATTCAATTAGAATATCTAAATCAGGTAAATTACTACCGGTTTCCCATCTGGAAACACTTCTTCTTGAAACATTGAGGATCAAAGCTAAATCCTCTTGAGTTAACCCCTTTTCTTTTCTAAGTTCTTTTAAACAATTACCGATTTTAATTTGATCCATGAAAATAACCTCCTTGCCTTAATCCTAAAATGAAACCATGTTTTATTAAAGGACATAAAGCGACCATTTACATGATAATTATGTCCCGTTAATAAAAAAGAGTTCAAATCAGAACCCTTTAATTGGAATAATGTCTGTCGAAAAACTCGACTAACGAATTTAGAGATGTAAGTAAATACTTTTGGTCATTAATACTGATTTCACTTACGAAATTATCAATCATTTCCTTATGGAAGACATCATGCTTGGTTAGTGCTTCTAAAGCGATATCACTTAATCCGAGTCTGATGATCCTTTTATCGACTTCATCTCTTTCTCTAAGTAAATAACCTTTTTTTACAAGTCTTTTAGAGTTTATTGAAAATGTACTTGGAGTAATATTTAGAGCTTTAGCCACATCACTCATTGTTTTGCTGTTACATTGTCTTACTTTATCCAATAAATGAATTTCATTCATCGTTAAAGAAATACCGGCTTGCTGTAAATAGTTTTCCTCAATAATTAATATACGATTAAACAGATCGACAAGGATATGATTTAATGTTTCCTTCATCCCGTTCATATAAACCCATTAAGCTTCTAAAGCTTTTTTAGCAGTTTTTACGATATTTTCAAAGCTCTTTGCATCATGAATGGCAATTTCGCTTAACATTTTACGGTTGATTGTAACGTTGGCTAATTTTAACCCGTGCATTAAATTGGAATAGCTGATATCATGCAATCTTGCGGCAGCATTAATACGTGCAATCCACAATTTACGCATTTCACGTTTGGTTTGTTTACGCCCGATATATGAATATCTTAAAGAGCGCATTACCTGTTCATGAGCCGTTCTATATAATAAATGCTTTGAACCGAAATATCCTTTAGCCAGTTTTAATACCTTTTTACGTCTATTACGTGTTGGTGTAGAACCTTTTACTCTCATTTTATTTCCCTCCTGCTAACCTTGTAACAATTGATTAATACGCTTTTGATCGCTCTTGGAAACAAGAGTTGACTTACGTAATTTTACTTTTTGTTTATGTGTTTTGTTTGCGGCAAAATGTGATACATAAGCATGGCTTCTTTTTAATTTACCTGTGCCTGTTTTCTTTACACGTTTTGCTAGTGTTTTTTTGGTTTTCATTTTTGGCATTGTACTTACCTCCCTATTTATCTTTTTCTTGGCGACATTACTACCGACATTGTATTACCTTCCAAAACAGGTGCTTTATCGACAACAGTAATATCGGACATCGCTTCAATAAACTCGTTCATAACTTGTTTACCTACTTCAATACGAGTAATCATACGTCCTCTAAAACGCATATCTACCTTTACCTTCATTCCCGATTCCGCCCATTTGCGAGCTTGTTTAAGCTTTGTATCGAAATCATGCTTGTCAATAACCGGAGAAAGTCTTAAAGGCTTAATCTCAGTAACATGTTGGTTACGCTTTGACTCCTTAGCTTTTTTCTTCGCTTCGAATCTATAACGGCCATAATCCAGTATTTTACATACCGGCGGTTGTGCGTTTGGAGCAACACAGAATAGATCTAGGTTTAAATCATAGGCTTTTTCTAATGCTTCTCTGCGCATCATCTTACCCAGTTGATCTCCGTTAGGACCTATGACCAGAACTTCTTTGAAGCGGATGTTTTCATTGACTAATTCGTCAGTAACGTTTCTTTTTGTAATAGATGACACCTCCATGTCTTATAAAATTTAAAAAGCAGGTATAGAACACCTGCTTAAAATAGTTAGTTTTATTACTATAGCTATTTACCTAAATCCAAAGGAAATCAGGTGAGAAGAGGTGCTTCTACTTTCCACTTTTTTAAATTACTCATTAATCTTAGCACAAATTTATTGATGAGTAAATAGTTTAAATCACTTCCCCGGTTTACAGACTGTTATCGGTTAAAATTCGCTAATTTCGCTGTCGATATACACAACAATGCAATAAATGTTATAATTTTATCAGAGGTGAGAAAGAAATGAAAAAAATTTATTTAATATTTATAACGCTGATCTTCATTTTGACCGGCTGTTCATCCACTGAAAGATCGTCATATTCAACCGAAAACGTGGAATCAACCGCATATGATCCAAGCTACAACAATCAATCCTATACGACCAAAGCTATGGATACTACTACCGATAGGATGATTCAAAGAAACTATGATGTATATATTAAAAATGAAGACGTTGTTAAAGCTTCATCAACTCTTAAAGAATTAATGAATAAATATAAAGGATATTTACTTTATTCATATGAAAGCTATAATACCGGTTATAGTCCAAGCGCAAATTATACAATCAGAATTCCGTCCGAATCAATCGATAGCTTTAATGAAGAGTTAAATAGCGTAGGAACCATTGAATCGATGAGTTTAAATTCCAACGATTTAACCGATACATACAAAGATAACGAAGCCAGACTAAACGCTTTAAAAGCCCAAGAAGCCAGATTGGTGGAACTGATGGCTCAAGCCGAAACGATTCAGGATTTGATTACCATAGAAGAGAAATTAATCGACGTTCAAAGTCAAATCGAGTATATTACCTCCGATATGCAAAACATTGAAAAAGTGGTTCAATATACCACCTACTCAATCAATATTACCGCTCCGTATCAATATACTCCGGTAAAAAAAGATTTTTTATCGACCTTAATCTATTCTTTCCAAGATTCCATTTCCGGATTTATCGGATTTACGCAGGATATTATTGTAGGCTTAATTTATTTGTTGCCTTACATAATTATTATAGTTTTAATTTTACTGATCTTCAGAAAAGGACTTAAAAATTTCTTTACCAGCTTATTTACCAATAAAAACACTTCTCAAAATACTAAAGACAAATATAACCTGTAAACATTGCAGGTTATTTTTTAATAGATGAGTAACTATATCAATCTTTAAAGGATATTAAAATGGCACTTAAAACATAAACAAACGCAAAAAAAGCGATTGATGATAACAATCTTCAGTCGCATAATTTATCATTTTACATTGCTTTATCAAACATGGAAAGCCATTTTTTAAAATGGCGTCCACGGAGGGATTCGAACCCCCGACCGTACGCTTAGAAGGCGTATGCTCTATCCAACTGAGCTACGTGGACAACACTGATATTATAGCAATATTCAGGGTTATATGCAATACCTCTATCAGTTGATTTTTGCCAAATTCATTGCCGTATTCTCGTCCAAATTATTGAGATAAGGAATTATTCTGAAGAAATATTTTATCAATTTTCCCTTTTGAATAACATACTCTTCTAAAGGTAAATCTTTACATACGGCATTACCCAAACCTCTGATCGCTCCGTTAATATTTACATAAATATAATTGCCATCGGCAAGTTCAAAAGGATGCTTTGCCTTTCTGATAGCCCGATAATCATATGCCAAGGAATTAAAGCTGAAATCATCTCCGGTTATCAATACCCCGTATTGATCAGGATTATATATTTTCAACCAACTCACCTTTTCTCGATTACCGCATTCTTGAGGCTTTAAATAACGATAATCAAATAAATTGCTTAAATCGTTATATACCGCCTTAAGCGAACCGCTGCTTCTGTCGGGATAATTTTCATACGGTCCCTTACCGTAATATGTTAAATTACTATATTCATTACTTAAATACATTTCCATTCCCACTTTAGGAATTACTCCGCTCAAACTTTGATCAGGCAAATAAGCGTTTTCTACGGTAATACTTCCATCGGCATATATCGTATAATGCAATTCTATTTCTCCGGCATTTTTAAGTTCCCCTTTGGAAACTATCCTGATATAAGAATCATCGATTGTCGTGTTTAAAGATTTAACGACATAATTTTGATGAGTATTTTCCAATTCCCCGGCATATATAGATTCAGTATTGGGAATAAATTCAAACTGCGTATCGTTGCTTATTTGCGCTCTGGTATAGTTTAAATAAGGTCCGTTGCTGAAAATCAATTGATCATTTATTTGATAATCTTTAATATACATCTTTACTTTATCAAAAACTATCTTAAAGGTTTGATTGTTGTTGATACCTTCTATTTCAATTAGATCGTCTTTTTCCAAAACCTTTGTAAAGCTGTTTTTTACGCTATGCTTTACATATTCCGGTTTAAACAACAAAAACTGTTCATAGGCAATTACATCATTTTCCTTCAAACCGTAATTGGTAGCTTCTTTTAAGGAAACATAAAAGTTTAAATATGTTTCCCCATCCGTTTTTTCAAAATCAAGCGAAATGGTTTCTTTAGAATCGGGCAACACGTTTATTTTTACTTCCCCTTCTTTTATAACTTCATTTTCTTCTATGATTTGATAATTTATTTTAAATTTATCCGTTTTTGTAAATTTAAATTCATTACTTATCTCATAGGTATGTAAATCAAGCTGTTTAAAATTAATCGATTGATATACTTTATTAACTTCAATCATCTTGGCGGAAATATCGCCATCACCATACAACAAACCGTTTCCGGAAAATTCCAAATCGTTCTTTTCATCGCCGAAATCCCCACCGTAGGCGAAAAAATTTTCCTTGTTTAAAGTGTCAATCTGATTAAACGTTATCGGTAAAGATAAGGTTTGATCTTTAAAATCCCATATAAATCCACCTTGGGCGTTATCGTTACTCCTGAAAATATCCCAATATTCTTTTAAGTTACCTAAACCGTTACCCATGGAATGAGCATATTCGGATTGAATATAAGGCAAAATATGATCACTCTTTAAATAAGAGTTGATTTCATCAATGGAATAATATTGACTGCTGTAAACATCCACCATCGATTCATCTCTACTATTACCATAACGATTATCTCTTTCATAAAGTCTGAGTCTTGAATTATCTCTGTTTAAAATCCATTGGGAAGCCGTATAAAAATTATAATTATCATCTAAAGGGTATTCTTTATAAGTCGCTTCGTTTCCCAAAGAATACATAATAACCGAAGTATAATTCTTATCCCTTTCCACCATATTGATAACCCTATCCATAACGGAATTTTTAAATGATGCATAATATGACGGTATATCATCCACAAACGCCCCGTAATGCGACTCTATGTTGGCTTCATCAAGAATATATAAACCGATCTCATCCGCAACTTCATATGTTATTACATTATTGGGATAATGACTTGTTCTGACGGCATTGATATTGTTTTGTTTAATAAGCATCAATTCATTGATAATGGTTTCTTTATCAAGAGCGCTGCCCGTCTGATAATTAAACTCATGTCGATTAACTCCTTTTATCAATAACGGCATGTTGTTTAAAACCATCTGTTGTTTACCGTCGGCTAAAGTATTAACTTTTACCTCCCTAAACCCGAATCTTAAACAGGTAATTTCCTTTATATTGCCTTCTTCATCAACCAGATTAATCAATAAGCGATATAAATACGGTTCTTCACTGTTCCAAAGCTTAATATCGGATAAGGCGATTGTTTTTTCTTTGGTAATTCCGCTATCTTTGATTTCATAAACAGGTTTGTCCAATTGATAGTCAATAACCAAATCATCACTTATTAAATTATCTTCATCATCATACAGGTAAGTTTTGACGCTGTATTTACCGCCGTCTTCATCATTTAAATTTCTAAGGGTGGCTTCCAAAGTTAAGGAAGAATTATTTACATCAGGCTTAATGAATAAATCTCTGATTTCCACATCACTCTTACTGATCAGATATACATCTCTAAAGATTCCGTTTAATCTGATCATATCCTGATTTTCTAAATAGCTGCCGTCGGAAAAACGATAAAGCTGAATGGCGATCGTATTTTCCAAATCGGCAATATTACCGTCTTCATCCTTATTTAAATATTTGGTGATGTTAAATTGATGAGTAGTATAACTGTCTTCGCTATATCCGACTTTTTTGCCGTTAATATAAACATAAAATGCGCTCCCTATTCCGTCAAAATTAACAAATATTTCTCGATCATTAAAAGTTTTATTTAAAACAAAAGTTTTCTTAAAATGCGACACGCCGTTTTCTACGGTAGGCGCAACCGGATAAGCGGATAAATTTATTTCTTCATAATTTATCCACGGATAAATTTGATTGATATAAATCGGTTTATCATATTTAAAGCCTTCATCATCAAACATCAATTGAATGTTTCCGGGCACGTTTATCTTATCCCAATTCTGCGTATCCCAATCCTCAACATCATTCCAACTGAGCATTTCATGAGGACTGTGTACAAAATAAAAATCCCATTCCCCATTTAAACTGTATAGGTAATTTGATTTATAAATGTCTTTGGTAAAAACGGATTTTTCATTGCTTAAAGCCAATTCATTATCATGATAAGGAATAAAATAGGCATGAGGAAGTTCTCTGTTAACTTCTACGGTTTCAATTAAATCATACCATTCAAAACCTTTAAAAAGATCATCGCTTGCCGAAGCGGGATTAATATTCAAACAAACCGTCAAAATAATCAAAATCAATATTTTTTTCATATATATTTAGCCTCTTCAACCGTAATCAAACCGCTTTTACCTTTTCTGATTTCCAAAAGAACCGCCTTGGCATTTTTACACCTTTTATCATATACAAATTGCATTTTATTAATTTTCAGATTATACTTTGCGGCGGTATTTATTATCTCGATGATCCGCTGGGAACGATGAATCATATAAACCCTTCCCGAATCTTTCAATAAACTGTTATAACATCTAAAAAGATCATCTAAATTTAAAGTTGTTTCATGGCGGGCATTTTTAAGATCGACGTTTTTGTTGGTATCTCTGTAATTGAAATAAGGAGGATTACATATAATTACATCCACCTGATTTATTTTCAACTCTCTGACATCCAAGGCGAATAAACTTGCCTTAACTCCGTTATACTTCATGTTTTCTTCAGCTAAAGAGATCGCTTTTTCGTTTATATCCACTCCGATAAGTTCTTTATAATTAAATCTCGACGCATATAAAAGTAAAGCGCCGTTATTAGTTCCGATATCCAAAACGGTTTCATTTTTTCTCACCGTAAGATATTCTCCCAATAAATGCGTATCCGTATTCATCTTAAACATACCATCCGCCTGTTTAAGCATAAGATTTGTATGCGGCAAATAATCAAAGGACATTTTCCTGATCCAGTTCAAAATAAAACATTGAACCCTTCCCTTCTTCACTGACTACTCCATATCTGGCTTTGGAAGTATCTAATATTGCTTTAACAATCGCCAACCCGATTCCCGTACTTTGTTGACTACGACTGAACTGTTTATCAATCTTATAATATCTGTCCCATATATAAGGCAAATCATCTTTAGAAATACCTCTGCCCTCATCTTTTACTTCAACTCTGATCCCGTAATCGGTTCTAAAAGCGTTAATATAAATATTTTTATGCGGTTGAGTATTTTTAATCGCATTTGATAAAAAGTTATAAATAACCTGCCCGATTTTTATTTCATCGGCATAAATAATCATTTCATCGGGTATGTTT